>JAGZJD010000010.1 GCA_018365895.1 Lachnospiraceae bacterium
TCTGAGGAGAGCGCTCTTATATACATAAGAAATACAATAATCTGTGCGAAGACAGTTGCAATTGCAGCTCCGGCAACTCCAAGTTTAGGGAGAGGTCCGACTCCGTAGATCAGCAGGGGATCAAGAATGATATTGATCACCAGCCCGACTGTTGTGGAGCGAAAGGTAACAATACTGCTTCCAAGAGCAGTCATCAGTCCGGTAAAGATCTGATTTAGAAAATTAAAGATAACAAGTCCGCCTGTTATCATAAGATAGGCCTTTGCATCTGCAATTACCGCAGGGTCATTTAGTTTGTAAAAACTGATGAGTGGTTCGGCAAATAAGAGACTGATGATTCCAAATAAAATACTAAAGAAAATGCCGATCTGCAGATCTCCTTTGGCATATTGAACTGCATGTTCTGTTTCTCCAGCTCCAAGAGCATGAGCTACTTTAATCTGCCCGCCAATCTTTGGAACCGTGATTGTGCCATTAAAAAGCCATGTAAACATACCGGCAGCTCCAACTGCGGCAACTGCGCCGCTTCCGATGCCTCCAATCCAGACCATATCAGTTAGATTGTACGCCATTTGTATAAAGGAGGTGCCCATAATCGGAAATGCAAGCCGGGCGAGAGAAGCAGTTATCGGTCCGTTTAATAAATCAACTTTTTTCATGAGTATATCCTCTCTTCCTTTTTGTAAACACTATGCTATATTTTACTTCGTTTCAAATATATTTACAAGAAGATTAGAAGTATTTTGAAGAAAAAAGATAAGATTGCATACAATTATACATGTCTGTAATTCATTGACTTATAAGTATATAAGGAGTACAATTTAAAGGAATTTGCAGATGGAAAATCTGCTGAAAAATTTATATAGTTACAGGAGAAGAGTAAACATGGAACTTCGAAGAAAAGTCAAGATTTTTGGAATTTTGACGTTTGGAACGCTGCTGATGGCTGTAGGGGTGTATTTTTTCAAATTTCCGAATAATTTTACGTTTGGAGGAATTACAGGTCTTTCAGTAGTGATTGCAAAAACAGGAGTAATGAGTGCATCTAATTTTACGTTTATTGCAAATATGGTGCTATTGTTACTCGGCTTTATTTTTCTTGGCAAAGAGCTTGGAATTATGACAACGTACTGTAGTGTGCTACTATCATTTGCATTGGATGCGTTGGAGCGCTGCATACCTATGGACGCACCTCTGACAGATCAGCCAATGATGGAACTACTGTTTGCAGTAGCTGTGCCGGCTTTGGCTAGTGCACTTTTGTTTAATGTAGGTGCGACAAGTGGGGGAACAGATATTGTTGCCATGATTTTAAAGAAGTATACCAGTGTAGATATTGGTCAGGCGCTTATGATCTCAGATGTAGTTGTAACGCTGGCAGCCTTTTTCGTATTTGATGTAAAGACTGGATTGTATTCACTGCTTGGTCTGTCTATCCGTTCTTTTATGGTAGACAGTTTTATCGAGAGTTTAAATCTACATAAGTATTTTACTGTTGTCTGTGACGATCCGCAGCCAATCTGCGATTATATTACGCATGAACTGAATCGGAGTGCGACAGTCTGTGAGGCAAAAGGAGCATTTTCCGGAAGCAATAAATACATTATATTTACTGTTATGAATCGTATGGAAGCAGTGAAACTTAGAAACTATATTAAGATTCAGGAGCCGCATGCATTTATTCTCATTTCCAATACGAGTCAGATTATTGGAAAAGGATTCCACAGTGTGTAATTAAGTCTTGCCAGTGGAGAAAAACTATGGTATCATATATTAGTGGTTTTACCGTAGGAGGTGTATAGAATATGGAAATTTTAAAAATTGTATTAACTATTTTATTTGTAATAGACTGTATCGCATTGACAATCATCGTGTTACTGCAGGAAGGCAAGTCAGCAGGCCTTGGGACAATTGCCGGAGGAGCAGATACATACTGGGGACAGAATAAGGGACGTTCTATGGAAGGAGCCCTTGTAAAGTCTACAAAGTTTTTGGCAATTTTATTTTTAGTTCTTGCAGCAGTATTGAACTTAAAAGTATTTGCATAATTGAGAATGGAAACAGATTGATGATGGAACACTCTATTTTTAGAAATAGGGTGTTTCTTTGTATATTGTATTAGAATTCTTTTGCAGTATCATTTCAAAAATGAGATGCAAAAGCAGACGGAGAAAGGAAGTGAAGTATGCGAAATACATTTGAAAAACGTAAAAAGCTGATTTATGATTTTATTTGTGATGAGTTTTATGTACCGATGAAGTTTAAGGAGATTGCCATGCTCCTGCAAGTTCCGAAAGAGGCAAGGGGAGATCTGAAAGAGGTGCTGGAAAGCTTGGAAGCTGAAGGGAAGATCCATGTGACGCAGACTGGAAAGTATATGAAAGGAGAGGCAAATAAGCTGATCGGGTACTTTCAGGCCAATGCGAGAGGATTTGGATTTGTGACGATTGAAAATGAGGAAGAAGATATTTTCATCGGAGAAGATGATCTTGGAGGCGCTTTTGACGGAGACCGTGTGGAAGTTGTCATTATAAAAAAACCGGATGGAAAGCGAAAAGAAGGAAAGATCGTGAAGATACTGGAGCGTGGTGTGACGAAAGTTGTAGGATATTTCCAACGCAGCAAGAACTTTGGTTTTGTACTTCCGGATAATCAGAAGTTCCAGAAAGACATTTTTATTCCGCTGGAGCGGTCTAAGGGCGCGGTGACAGGGCATAAGGTCGTGGCAGAGATTACATCTTACGGTTCAAAAGATAAGAAACCGGAAGGAAAGATCGTGGAGATTTTGGGACATGTCAATGATCCGGGAGTGGATATTATGTCGATTATCAGAACCTACGATCTGCCAACAGAATTTCCGGAAAAGGTGCTGAACCAGGCAGAGCGTGTTTCATCTCCTGTCAGCACGCAGGATATGGCGGGCAGGATGGATCTTCGGCAGTGGCAAATGGTTACAATCGATGGTGAGGACGCCAAAGATCTAGACGATGCAATTTCGATCGAGGAAGATGGAGAAAGATATCGTCTTGGTGTTCACATTGCAGATGTGACAAATTATGTGCAGGAGAACAGTGCGCTTGACTGGGAAGCGCTGAAACGCGGAACAAGCGTGTATCTGGCAGACCGGGTGATTCCGATGCTGCCGCACATACTGTCCAATGGAATCTGCTCTCTCAATGCAGGAGAAGACCGACTGGCTCTGAGCTGTATTATGTGGATTGACCGGAAAGGAAATGTAACGGATCATAAGATCACGGAGACAGTGATACGGGTAGATGAACGTATGTCTTACACAAGTGTTAAGAAGATACTGGAAGAGCAGGATGAGGCAGAATGTGAGCGTTATCAGGAGCTGATCCCGATGTTTGAAAGGATGCGCGATCTGGCTTCGATTTTGAGAGCAAAGCGAAAGAAGAGAGGTTCTATTGATTTTGATTTTCCGGAAACGAAAATGATTTTGGATGAAAATGGAGTTCCGCTGGAATTGCGTCCTTATGATAGAAATGTGGCGACAAAGATTATCGAAGACTTCATGCTGATCGCCAATGAAACGGTGGCAGAAGATTTCTTCTGGCAGGAAATTCCTTTTGTTTATCGTACCCACGATGTGCCGGATGAAGATAAGATTAAGAAATTTTCCACATTTGTTAATAATTTCGGACATTCTCTGCATATTTCAAATAAAGAGGTTCACCCAAAGGAAATTCAGAAACTGCTTGCAAAGGCAGAGGGAACACCAGAGGAAGACTTGATTAGCCGGTTGGCGCTTCGTTCAATGAAGCGGGCAAGATATACACCGGAAAATACAGGACATTTCGGATTGGCAGCGTCTTATTATTGTCATTTTACATCTCCGATCAGACGGTATCCGGATCTTCAGATTCATCGGATTATTAAAGAAACGCTACGGGGACGAATGGATGCGAAAAGACAGGAACACTATGAGAGTATTCTGCCGGAAGTGACACAAAAGTGCAGCGAGCTTGAGCGAAGAGCAGACGAAGCAGAGCGAGAGACTGTAAAGCTGAAAAAAGTTGAATATATGAAACAGCATGTTGGAGAAGTATTTGAAGGCGTTATTTCGGGTGTCACAAAATGGGGATTGTATGTGGAACTTGGCAATACAGTGGAAGGACTTGTGCATGTAGTTAATATGACAGATGATCATTATGATTATCGGGAAGATACCTATGAAATGGTTGGAGAGCATCTGAAAAAGGCGTATCGTCTTGGAGAGACTGTGAAGGTTCAGGTACTTGGAACGGATGATCTTGCAAGAACAATTGATTTTAAGATAGTGGAGGAACAGCATGGCAAAAGGACAGGGGACGAAGCTGATCGCAAATAATAAAAAAGCGTATCACGATTATTTTATTTTAGACACATATGAAGCGGGAATCGCACTCCACGGTACGGAAGTGAAATCACTCCGCATGGGCCAGTGCAGCATTAAGGAAGCTTTCATTCGGATTGAGAATGGGGAAATGTTTATTTACGGTATGCACATCAGTCCTTATGAAAAGGGAAATATTTTCAACAAAGATCCGCTGCGGACAAGAAAACTGCTCCTTCATAAAAATGAGATTTTGAAAATGCTCGGTAAGATGAAGGAGAAAGGAATTGCCGTGATTCCGCTGAAAGTATATTTAAAGGGAAGCCTTGTAAAAGTGGAGATCGGTCTTGCCCGTGGTAAGAAGCTTTATGATAAGCGGGATGATATTGCGAAGAAGGACCAAAAGCGAGAAGCAGAACGAGAATTCAAAGTACGCAATTTTGGTTAAAATTTACTTGTTATTTTAATTGGAATCGGATATACTATATATGTACTCTGCGTACCAGGGCTTGTACTGGTTTCGACGGGGGTTTAGAAGTTGGAGTAGCCATCCGCAGTGCGGAACTGCGTAATCATCCGCAAACTTTAAAATTAAACGCAGAAGATAATTTAGCGTACGCTGCCTAATTGCGGCAGCAGTCGGCCTTAAGTCACTCACCGCTTAAGTAACCGGCTTCATCCAGGTGGGGCACTCTGCTGCCAAAGCTTTGCGGCGGCAGAAGATTTTATGAAGCTACTGAAGTGAACAGCCTGTCGTTGGGCGGTTTATGGAGGGAATGAAAGTATAGCGACTGTGATTGGAAGAAGCTGCAATGGAAGAGCTTTCGGACAGGGGTTCGATTCCCCTCAGGTCCATTAATAAGATTCTGGGATTTTCAGAATTTTGGGGCAAGAAAAAGGTGCTGTCAGTTGAGGTGACCTCTCAATTGACAGCACCTTTTTTGGTATTGTTGAAATATCCGGAAACGGTAACAAAGCTTCAGAATACAAAATCCCCCGAAAGTTTGTCGTTGTGACATGCCTTTCGGGGGTTTTGTAAAGGAATGAAGAAAAATCTATGTAAACTTAAAGTCAGTTGACTGAGTTAGTCGAAGTCCGGCAGCTGGATGAACGGAATCAATGCAACTGCCGCCTTCATTAATCTGATACTGTTAGTATAATAGAAATTTATGAGTAATTTATGTCGGCATTGTAAAGCTTTTCTAAAAAACCTTATAAAATTCTGAAGAAAATATAAGGAAGGCTTGAAAAGATTTTTTCACACATCTAACATAAATCTATGGTAAAATAATATCAATTATGAATGAATTACCATTTTGGTGTGGAAAGAAATAATAGAGGTGAATGTAATGGAGAAATTAAAGATTTTGGTAGTCGATGACGAAAGCCGAATGAGAAAGCTTGTAAAAGATTTTTTGGAGCGGGAAGGCTATGAAGTGCTTGAAGCAGGAGATGGGATGGAAGCGATGGACGTATTTTATGAGAATCAGGACATTGCGCTGATGATTCTTGATGTGATGATGCCGAAGATGGATGGATGGCAGGTTTGTCGTGAGATCCGACAAGAGTCGAAGCTTCCGATTATTATGCTGACGGCGAGAGCGGATGAGCGAGATGAACTGCAGGGATTTGAACTTGGGGTAGATGAATATATTTCTAAGCCATTCAGTCCAAAGATTCTTGTGGCAAGAGTTTCAGCAATTTTAAGAAGAACAAATGCGCTGACAAATGATGAAGTGGTAGATGCAGGCGGTATTTTGATTGATAAAGCAGCACATACAGTAAAGATTGGAGAGAAGGAAATTGACCTTAGCTTTAAAGAATTTGAATTGTTATCGTATTTTGTAGAGAATCAGGGAATTGCGCTTTCTCGGGAGAAGATTCTGAATCATGTTTGGAATTATGATTATTTTGGGGATGCGCGGACGATTGATACCCATGTGAAAAAGCTTCGGAGTAAGCTTGGAGACAAAGGAGAATATATTAAGACAATCTGGGGCATGGGATATAAATTTGAGGTGTAATCCATGAAAAAATCAATTAATCATCAGATGATGCTTTTGTTTGTAGGAATTGTTGCTCTTGCGCTTTTACTTTTGGCATTTATGAACACGACATTTTTGGAGCGATATTATATTACCAATAAAGAGCAGGATCTTATCCGTGTATATGAGGGATTTAACAAAGTTGTGAAAAATGATGAGATGACTGCAGAAACGATTGAAGCGGAAATCGGTTCTACGATTGAGCGGGGAAACATTTCTGTTCTTGTTTGTAACTCTGCCTGGAGCAGTATCGTCACAACAGAGACAACGGAAATTGGGAAGAAAGTTATGCAGACACAGCTTATGATGAATATTTTGCATCAGAATCCAAATTCAGTTATTCTGAAAAGAGGAGAAGACTATGAGATCCATAAGGCGAAAGGTGTTGGAACAGAGTCAGAATATATTGAAATGTGGGGCTATCTTGATAATGGGTATACGTATTTGTTCCGGACACCGATTGAGAGTATTCGGGAGAGCATTCTGATTACAGGAAAGTTTTTGACTTATGTAGGAACATGGATTATTCTGCTTTGTCTTGTGGTGATATGGTATTTTTCCCGAAGGATTACAGAGCCGATCCTGGAACTGGCGCAGCTTTCCAGAAAGATGGCAGATCTGGATTTTGGTGTGAAATATACAAGGGGCGGTGAGGATGAAATTGCTGTACTTGGAGATAATTTTAATAAAATGTCTGAGAATCTGGAACGGACAATCTCCGAACTGAAGAAGGCAAATTATGAACTGCAAAAGGATATTGAGAAAAAAGAAAAGATTGAGACGATGCGTACAGAATTTCTTGGAAATGTTTCCCATGAACTGAAGACGCCGATTGCTCTTATTCAAGGGTATGCGGAAGGGTTGAAAGAAGGAATCAGCGATGATCCGGAAAGCCGTGAATTCTATTGTGATGTGATTATGGATGAAGCAGGTAAAATGAACCGGATGGTAAAGAATCTTCTGACGTTGAATCAGTTGGAATTTGGAAGCCAGGATGTACAGTTTGCCAGATTTGATATTATCGAATTGATTGAGGGTGTACTGGAAAGTATGCGGATTATGGCAGAACAAAAGGAAGCCAAAATAAGCTTTGTACATCAGGGACCGGTATATGTATGGGCGGATGAGTTCCAGATAGAGCAGGTTGTACGAAATTATGTCAGCAATGCGTTGAACCATCTGGATGGCGATCATGTAGTTGAAGTAAAAGTACAGCAAAAGGAAAGCGTCAGAGTTAGTGTGTTTAACACAGGAACACCGATTCCGGAAGCAGATGTGGAACATATCTGGGAGAAGTTCTATAAAGTAGATAAAGCAAGGACAAGAGAATACGGAGGAAATGGAATCGGACTTTCCATTGTAAAGGCAATCATGGAATCTATGCAGCAGCCATATGGTGTGAGAAACTATGACAATGGTGTTGAATTCTGGTTTGAACTTGATGTAAAATAAATCTATGCAGCAGTTCAAACAGAACAGGAGTTAGCCGATAGGAGTATGAATTATGGGAGCAATTACAAATGACTGGCTTGTTCCGCTCGGGGCGGAATTTAAGAAGCCTTATTATAAAAAATTATATGAGACGATTTTGCATGAATATCAGACTCGGCAGATTTTTCCGCCAGCCAATGATATTTTTAATGCATTTCATTTGACACCGCTTAAGGATGTGAAGGTGGTGATCCTTGGACAGGATCCGTATCACGGAGACGGACAGGCGCATGGGCTTTGCTTTTCGGTGAAGCCGGAGGTAGACATTCCACCGTCACTTGTGAATATTTATCAGGAACTTCACGATGATCTTGGATGTACGATTCCGAATCACGGTTATCTTGTGAAGTGGGCAAAGCAGGGAGTGCTAATGCTAAACACGGTATTGACGGTGCGGGCACATCAGGCCAACTCACATCGGGGGCTTGGTTGGGAAGAGTTTACCGATGCGGCGATCAAGGCTCTGAATGAACAGGAGCGTCCGATTGTGTTTATTTTGTGGGGAAGACCGGCACAGACGAAGAAAAGTATGCTGAATAATCCAAAACATTTGATTCTGGAAGCGCCGCACCCAAGTCCGCTGTCAGCATACCGGGGATTTTTTGGAAGTAGGCCATTTAGTCAGACAAATCGATTTCTGGAGGAACACGGTGTAACGCCGATCGATTGGCAGATCGACCCGGTGTCAATGGAATAAGGATAGACAGATGAGAAAGGCAGCTTGGGAAAAGCGGGAGGAAATTAGTTGAAAAGGAGATTGACAATAGGAATTTTGCTTGGAGCGCTTTGTATGCAAAGCGGCTGTGCAAAGATTCAGGAATATTTTGAAACACCGTTGGAAGAAGGTCTTGCTTATTTGAAGGAAGAAAAATACAGTGAGGCGATTACTTCATTTGAAGCATCTATTGATAAGAAAAAAGATGTGGGGGAAGCGTATCGAGGGATTGGAATTGCTTACTGGGAGCAGGAGAATTATCAGCAGGCAGAAGAGGCGTTTACCGATGCGCTGTTAAATGGAGTAGATAAGACGGGAACACTTTACAACTTTCTTGCTATCTGTGACTGGAAGGAACAGGATCTGGATGGAGCATTGCAGGATTTTATGACAGGAATCCGCTGTGAGCCGGAGGGAAGCGAGCTTCGTCAGGAAATGGAATTTAACGTCATTTGTATTTATGAGGAGAAACGGGACTGGGCGAATGCAAAAGCGCGGATGGAAGAGTATATTGCTGCTTATCCGGAAGATGAGCAGGCACAAAAAGAAGCAGAATTTCTGAGAACAAGATAGGAGACAGAGTTTGATAGAATTAAAACAGGAAATGGAAAAAGTAATACTGGTAGGTGTGCAGGAGCAGGATGGTGATGACACTGAGCGTTCTTTAAAAGAGCTGGAAGAGCTGGTCAAAACTGCAGGTGCCAGTGCGGTTGGGGTTGTGATCCAGAAGAGAGAATTGATTCATCCTGGAACATATGTAGGAAAAGGAAAACTAGAGGAGATTAAAGAACTGCTCTGGGAGACAGAGGCTTCCGGAATTGTCTGTGATGATGAGCTGTCTCCGGCACAGCTTGGCAACTTGCGGGATGAGCTGGATGTGAAGATTATGGATCGGACACTTGTGATTCTGGATATTTTTGCAGCCAGAGCAACGACAAGTGAAGGAAAGATACAGGTGGAGCTGGCGCAGCTGAAATACAGACAGTCAAGGCTGACCGGTTTAGGAGCAGCAATGTCCAGACTTGGAGGCGGTATCGGAACGAGAGGTCCGGGAGAGAAGAAGCTAGAAATGGATCGGCGTTTAATCAAAGGAAGGATTGCCCAGCTTAACCGGGAATTAAAGGAAGTGAAGCGGCATCGGGAAGTAGCGCGAGAACATCGGAAGAAGAACCGGATTCCGGTGATTGCCATTGTCGGATACACGAATGCGGGCAAATCCACACTTTTAAACACGCTGACAGGAGCAGAGGTATTAAGCGAGGACAAATTGTTTGCAACCCTTGATCCGACGACAAGAGGGCTTTTGCTTTCCGGAAAACAGGAAGTGCTTCTGACAGATACGGTTGGATTTATCCGGAAACTGCCGCACCATTTGATTGAAGCATTTAAAAGTACACTGGAGGAGGCAAAATATGCCGATATGATTTTGCATGTGGTAGATGCTTCCAATCCGGAGATGGATGAACAGATGTATATCGTCTATGAGATCTTAAAGGAACTTGGAGTGACAGAAAAACCGATTATTACTGCATTTAATAAGCAGGATCGTCTGAGTGGAGATGAAATTCTGAGAGATTTTAAAGCAGATAGAACGGTTGGAATTTCAGCAAAGACGGGTGAAGGTCTGGAAACACTGAAAGCGGTGATAGAAGAGCTGCTGCGGGAGCAAAAAATGGCTATTGAAAAGCTTTATACTTATGAAGAAGCAGGACAGATCCAGTTGATACGAAAATATGGAGAACTACTTAAAGAAGAATACCGGGAAGACGGAATCTATGTCCAGGCATTTGTTCCGATGGAGCTGTATCAGAAAATTGAGGCGGGGAAATAGCGATGAAAAACTATCAGATTACACAGTGGTGTCATCATTGGATACAAAATCAGGTCAGAGAGGGTGATGTTTGTATCGATGCTACTGTTGGCAATGGAAATGATACAGAGCTTCTGTGCAGTCTTGTGGGAGCAGAAGGAAAGGTATACGGGTTTGATATTCAGGAACAGGCGCTTAGTGCAACGAAAAAGCGCCTTGAAGATGCCGGATTGTCAGAGAGGGCAGAGTTATTTTTGGCGGGACATGAAGAAATGGACTGCTATATAGAGAAACAGATGTATGGAAAGATTTCCTGTATCGTTTTTAATTTCGGTTATCTTCCGGGAGGTTCCCATGAGCTTTCTACAAAGCCGCAGACAAGTATCTGCGCCATTGAGAAAGGTCTTTCCCTTCTAAAAAAAGAAGGAATGATGAGTCTTTGTATTTACAGCGGAGGCGATAGTGGATTTACAGAGCGGGATGCTTTGCTTGCGTATTTGAAAACGCTTGATTCGAAGCGCTATCTTGTAATCCTTAGTTCCTATTATAACCGTCCAAATAATCCACCGATTCCGGTAATGATCGTGAAAAAGTAAATTATGTATTTTGCAGATGAGAAAGGGTTTCCCGCGGTGATTCGTGGAAAACCTTTTTGTATGCTCTGGAAAAGGTGGAATAATTCTGAAAACCACAGTCAAAACAGATTTGTGTGATAGGAACCTCTCTTATCAAAAGTTCTTTGGCGTAGAGAAGCCGTTTCTCGGTAATATAATTGCCAATCGTGTAACCGGTCTCTGCCTTAAAGGTACGCATCATATGATAGCGGCTCATAAAAAAACGATTTGCAATCTCATCGATATGCAGTTCTTCTGTTAGATGCTCACTGATATACTGCATAATTCCCAGTACCTTTGGGTGATAGTGGACAGTATCAATGAAGGTCAGATAATCGGACAGAGAGGCGCGGTTCAAATGGACAAGAAATTCTAAAAAAAGCAGTTCCTGATAAAAATCAGAAGCATAGCCGCTGTCTGAAAAGGATTGCTCCAGGCGTTTGATACTTTTGAACAAAGAACTTTTTTCGGGAGCTGGAATACGAACAACATTGGAATGAACCTCTTTTGCTTTCTGGAAACAACAGGAAAGTGAAAGGTTTTCAAGGAATGCAGGTTCCACATAGGCAATGATTCTCTCATAAGGACTTTTGCTGTGGATCACCGGCTTATGAATATCGTTTCGATTTATAAGCACAATGTCATGTGATGTTAGATTGTAGGATTTTCCTTCTACAATATAGCTTACGTCCCCTTGAAGAAAGATAAGGATTTTATGAAAATCATGGTAATGGAAGTCAAACATTTTCTGATCGGTATCAAGAATATGAAAAAGCTGAAAGTGGCTGTTTAAATATCCTTGTCTGTCATATGCTGGCATAAGATTCCTCCTGCAATAAGTTATTTTGGAAGCAAAAAAGTTTTATAATGATATTATACAGCATGATTTGCAATGTAGAAAGCATTATTTCTGTATCTATGAGAAATAATGCGTGGTATACTATTCATAAGTATTGCGAGACATCAGAAAATGGAGGTTGGAGCGATGGAAATTATTATCGAAAAATATCATGGACTGGGAAACGATTATTTTGTATTCGACCCAAATAAAAATGAATTGAAACTGACAGAAAAGAATGTAAAATTGCTTTGTGATAAAAATTTTGGAATGGGTTCAGACGGCGTGTTGGAAGGACCGATCATGACAGAAGAAGGGATCGGAGTAAAAATCTGGAATCCAGATGGAAGTACAGCAACGCAGAGTGGAAATGGAGTGCGTATTTTTGCAAAATATTTAAAAGATGCGGGATATGTGCAGAAAAAGCATGTAAAACTTCACACAGAAGGAAGGGATGTGGAAGTCAGTTATCTGAATGAAGATGGAAGTCGGCTGAAGGTTTCTATGGGAAAACTTTCTTTCTGGAGTGATGAGATTCCGGTTACAGGAGAGCGGCGTGAAGTAATTAATGAAGATATGGTATTTGGAAGAACGCTGTATCCAACGACTTGTGTGAATATTGGAAATCCACATTGCGTGATTCCGATGCGGGAGATATCAAAACCGCTTGTATGTAAAATTGGAAATTATTCTGAGATAGCAAGGTGTTTTCCGGATCGTATTAATACACAGTTACTAAAGGTACTTGACAAAGAGAATATTCAGATCGAGATTTTTGAGAGAGGAGCCGGATATACGGTTGCTTCCGGTACAGGAGCCTGTGCAGCAGCAGGAGCCGCATATAAGCTTGGCATGACGAATCCGAAGATGACAGTCCATATGCCGGGTGGACAGCTTCTGGTAGAAATTCAGGAAGACTGGGAAGTATTTATGACGGGAGATGTGTTCTATGTAGGTAAGATCACGTTAAGCAGTGAGTTTACAGAATTGCTCCGGGCTGTGTAGAAAAAATAAAAAGAAATAGATAAGACTGTATGTTCCGTATTCCGAGATGATATATTTCGGTAAGCTGTGACGTACAGTCTTTTGTTTACATGGCAGGAAGAAGTGTGATATGATGTTTCGGAACAGAAAAGAGAAACAGGTGAGAAGAAATGAAGCAGGAAAAAAACAAAACACGTCAGATGTCTGAAACATTTCTAATGGGAACACTTTTGGCATTGACTGGGGGATTTCTGGATGCTTATACCTATATGTCAAGGGGCGGTGTTTTTGCCAACGCCCAGACAGGAAATATTGTGCTGCTTGGTCTGAATATGGCTTCCGGTCAATGGAGTCGGGTAATCTATTATCTTGTTCCAATCAATGCTTTTGTCCTTGGAATTTTTTTGGCAGAGAGTATCCGAGGAAAATGTATGTACAATAGAAAAATGCATTGGAGACAGCTCGTATTGATACTGGAGATTCTTGTACTGTTGTTTGTTGCAGTACTTCCTCAGGGGAAATTCGATATGATAGCAAATGTGGCAGTTTCATTTATTTGTGCAATGCAGGTGGAAAGTTTTCGGAAAGTGAATGGAAATGTATTTGCTACGACAATGTGTACAGGAAACTTGCGCAGCGGAACAGAAAGGCTTTATCGATTTGGCCGGACCGGGGAAAGGAAAGAACTTGAAAAGAGTTTGCAGTATTATGGAATTATTTTGATATTTATTATAGGAGCTATGGCGGGCATGTGGCTTACGAAGCGATTCTCGCAAAAAGCAGTATTATTTGCCTGTGGAATGCTTTTTCTGGCATTTCTAATGATGTTTGTGCAATCGGAAGAGGAATGTCGGCAGTGAAAGGGGAAAGAATATGGCACTACAGCTTGTAATAGGGAATTCTGGCGCCGGAAAGACGTACCGGGTATACGAAGATCTGATCCGGGAATCAATCGAAGCTCCCGAAAAACAGTATTATGTAATTGTTCCGGAACAGTTTACAATGCAGACTCAGAAAGATCTTGTGATGATGCATCCGGCAAAGGGGATTATGAATATAGATGTACTCAGCTTTAATCGTCTGGCATATCGGATTCTGGAGGAGACGGGCGGCAATCGCAAGCAGGTGCTGGATGATGAAGGAAAGAATCTGATTCTTCGAAGAATTGCGGGGATGTGCGAACCAAAACTCAGAGTGCTCGGAGGTAATTTAAAGAGGACAGGTTATATTAGTGAGATGAAATCTGTTATTTCGGAGTTTACTCAGTATGATATCAATCCGAAAGCATTGGAAGAAATACTTGTGCAAGCGGGAGAGGAGAGTTATCTTTCTTATAAATTAAAAGATATCCAGATAGTCTATGAAGCTTTCCGGGAGTTTCTTTCTGAAAAATATATTACCGGAGAAGAGCTTTTGGATGTACTTTGTCAGATACTTCCGGATTCAGCGAAGATGCGCGAAAGCGTTGTTGTTCTTGACGGATTTACCGGATTTACGCCAATCCAGACTCGTCTGCTTGGAAAAATGTTAGAGTTATGTGAAAAGGTAATTGTGACAGTCACACTTGGAGCCGGGGAAGATGCTTATCGGTATGTACATCCATATCAGATGTTTTCTATCAGTAAGCAAATGGTGTCGGCAGTTTTAAATGAGGCGAAGCAGCACCGGACAGAAGTGCTACCGCAGATTAGGCTTGATCATCCTTCAAAATATCGCTTTCAGGAGTCCCCTTCGCTGGCATTTCTTGAGGAAAATATTTTTCGTCACCGGGGAAAGGTATATGAGGGAAAACCGGAAGAAATAAAGCTTCATGTTTGTCGGAACGTGATGTCTGAATGTGAGTTTGCAGCTCAGACGATCGAGAATCTTATTCGGACAAAGGGAATGCGCTACCGGGAGATAGCGGTGATTACAGCCGATCCGGATGTGTATGCAGATTCTCTTGAAAAAGTATTTGCCCATTATGAGATTCCCCTGTTTCTTGATCATAAGCGGAGTGTGCTGCTGAACTCTTTTGTAGAGTATATTCGAAGTCTTTTGGGAATACAGCAGAAGCAGTTTACGCAGGAAAGTGTGTTCAGATTTTTGCGCACCGGACTGGTCAGTGGGAATGATGTGGAATTCACGCCGGAAGTTGTGGATGAATTGGAAAACTATGTTATGGCATTGGGGATAAAAGGATATGCTCATTGGCAGAGTCCGTGGTTTCGCCGGGCAAAAGAAACGACAGTGGAGGATTTGGAGCGGCTGAATCACTGGAGAGTTGTTTTGGTCGAGAAGCTAGAACCGTTTTTATATGTATTGCGAAAGAAGCAGAAAACCGTGCGGGATATTACAGAAGCACTCTGGGATTTTCTTGATCAGGAAGACATGCAGATGAAAATGCAGCAATATGAGAAAAAGTTTCAGGAGCAGGGCGAACTGGTTCTTGCAAAGGAGTATGCTCAGATTTATCGGATTGTGATGGAGTTATTTGAAAAATTTGTAGCGCTGCTTGGTGGGGAAATGGTATCGCTGGATGAGTATTGTGAACTTCTGGACGCAGGATTTGCGGAGGCGAAAGTCGGAGTAATCCCGCCGAGTCCGGATCAGGTAGTGGCGGGAGATGCAGAGCGTACAAGGCTGAAGGATATCAAAGCGTTGCTGTTTCTTGGCGTAAACGATGTGAATCTTCCGGGAAAACTAGAGCGCAACGGTCTGATCTCAGAGTACGATAGAGAAGTGCTGACAAAGGGAAATGTGGTGCTTGCACCGGGAGCGAAAGAGAAGGCGTTTGTTCAGAAATTTTATTTATATCAGAATCTGACAAAGCCTTCTAAGCTTCTGATTCTGTCTTACAGCCGTCAAAGCAGAGAGGGCAAAGCACTGCGTCCGGCATATCTCGTCCAGGAACTTTTTAGGATGTTCCCGGAACTTTCTTTAGAAGATGAGGAAAAGAGAATACTTTCAGAGCAGGAAATGATTCCAAAAAGCGGGATATCTTATCTTGTGAAAGGTCTGCAGAATTTGAATGAGGGCGGCTTTATCGGAGAAGGATTCCAAATGTGGGAAGAACTGCTCTGCTGGTATTTGCGGGAAGAAACATGGAGAGAAAAGGCAGAAAATCTTCTTGAGGCAAATCAATATCATAAACCAGATCTTCATCTGGAAGAAGAAACGGCACAAGAATTATATGGCAGTTTGGATCATACAAGTGTAACAAGACTAGAACGATTTTGTGCCTGTGCGTTTTCTCATTATCTGACCTATGGACTTCGTTTGAAGGAACGTCAGGAATTTGAGTTTCGTCCTCTTGACTGGGGAAATCTGCTTCACAGCGCTTTGGAGCTTTTTTCAAAGAAAGTCCAGAAAACAGGAAAGTTATGGACGATGCTGGAAGAAAAAGAGCGGGATGAATTAGTGGAAGCCTGTGTGGATGAGACGATTACAGATTATGGAAATACAATCCTTTACAGCAGTGCAAGGAATGAATATTTGATTACAAGACTGAAACAAATGATGGCAAGAACAATCTGGGCGTTGACAAAGCAGATGGAACGAGGTGCATTCCGGCCGTCAGGATATGAAGTGAATTTTTACGGCGGTAAGATTGACCGGGTTGATACTTGTGAGCGGGATGACAAAATTTATGTAAAAATTATTGACTACAAGACCGGAACGCAGTCATTTGATCTGGCAGCGCTCTATCACGGACTGCAGATGCAGCTTGTTGTGTATATGGATGCGGCAATGACAGTAGAAGAGAAGAGACACCCGGATCAGCATGTTGTTCCGGCAGGAATTTTCTACTATAAGATCAAAGATCCAATTGTGAGCAGAGAAGAAGACATGGAGCGGTTGGAAGAAGCAATTTTGAAAGAACTCCGGTTGGATGGGATTGTGAATTCCGATGATGCAGTGCTGCGTCTGATAGATGAAGAGATGAAGCCGGGAACGTCTTCGTCTGTGATTCCGGCAGGGCGGAAGAAGGACGGGATGTTGACATGGAATTCTAAGGCTGTGTCAGAGGAAGGATTTGGTTCTATCAGAAAATATACGAAGAAGAAAATTGCTTTGCTGCGTCGTCAGATCGCAGCCGGAGAAATTGATGCAGCTCCGTATGAATTTGGCAGCCGGACGGCGTGTGATTATTGTCAGTTTCGGAATATTTGCAGATTTGAACCGGGATTTCCGGGATATCTTTACCGGAGACTTCCGCAGCTGTCTGCGAAAGAAGTGCTGGAACGTATGCGGGAGGAGGAATAGACGATGGGAGTACAGTGGACAGAAGAACAGCGGGAAGTCATTGATGTGCGTGGAAAAAATATCCTTGTATCTGCAGCGGCAGGTTCCGGCAAGACAGCAGTGCTCGTAGAGCGGATTATTGAGCGATTGACAAAAGAGGAGCCGCCATTAGATGTGGATCGTCTTCTCGTTGTTACCTATACAGAAGCAGCGGCAGCAGAAATGAAAGAAAGAATCCGCGACGCAATTGAGAAAGCATTGGAAGATCATCCGGATGATGCACATTTGCAGAGGCAGGCAACGCTTGTCCATCATGCGCAGGTAACAACGATTCACAGCTTTTGCCTGGCGGTCATCCGGGAGAATTTTCATACCATTGGATTAGATCCGGGATTTCGAATCGCGGAAGAAGGAGAAATGAAGCTATTGAAGCAAGATGTGGCGGCAGAGCTTCTGGAACAAAAATACGAAGAAGGGGAAAAAGCTTTTTTGGATTTGACAGAATATACGGCTCCGGGAAGGGACGACCATAAACTGACAGAACTGCTTTTAAAAATATATGATTTCTCCAGAAGCTATCCGGAACCATGTGAATGGCTGTATTCCTGTGCGGCGCATTATAAAATAGAAGAAGGGATTGAGGAACAGCCGTTTTTTCATTTTGTAAAGGAGCAGACAGTCCAGTATGCGAAAGATATGCTGGAATTGACAGAATATGCGATAAAACTTTGTGAGGAACCGGACGGACCGGTATTTTATCTGGAGGCGCTTGCGCAGGATGAAGACCGAATCCGACAGCTTGCCGAGGCAAAGAGCTATGAAAGTATTTATGAAATTTTAGCAGAATGGAAATGGGCAAAACTGTCGGCAAAAAGAAGCGATGAGATTGATCCGGACAAACGGGAACTTGTAAAGCAGGTAAGGGAAGATGTAAAAACGCTCCAAAAAGATCTGAAAGAGCAGTATTTCTATGAACCGCTTCAGGAGATAGAGGAACATATGAGACAGTGTGCGCCGATGATGGAAACATTTGTGGAGCTGACTGCAGATTTCCATGAAGCGATGCAGAAGGAAAAAGCGAAGAGAAATATGATTGACTTCGGGGATATGGAACACTTTGCTCTGGAGATCCTTACGGAACAAAAAGACGGAAAACGTTGTCCTTCTCAGGCAGCACGCGCTTATCAGGAACGGTTTGAAGAGATTATGATCGATGAATATCAGGATAGTAATCTGATCCAGGAGGCTCTTTTGACAAGCGTGTCCCGCAAGGAACAGGGAATTTATAATATATTTATGGTCGGGGATGTGAAGCAGAGCATTTATCGATTTCGGCTGGCGAGACCTGAGCTTTTCATGGAGAAATATCACACATATGGAGCAGGAGAGGGGCAATGTCAGCGTATTGATCTGACGCGAAACTTCCGTAGCCGGCGGGAAGTATTGGAAAGTACGAATTTTATTTTTAGACAGATTATGACAGAGGGGTTCGGCGGTATTGCTTATGATGAGCGGGCGGCGCTGTATCCGGGAGCCTCTTATGAAAATATACCGGGAAATGAGGCAGAGCTGCTATTAATTGATACCTCTGTACAAGAAGGGGTAGAAGAAGAGACAGTCCGGGAGCTGGAGGCTCACGGAATTGCCAGAAGAATTAAAGAATTGGTAGGCGTACATCCGGTATTGGATAAAAGAACAGGAACATATCGTCCTGCCGGTTATGGAGATATTGTAATTCTTACAAGAAGTCTGAAAGGATGGACGGAAGAGTTTTCAAGGATTTTGAATCAGGAAGGGATTCCGACATTTGCCGGGACGAAGGAAGGATATTTTGAAACATGGGAAGTCAGTACGGTGTTGGATTATCTGGAACTGCTGGATAATTTTCGGCAGGATCTTCCGCTGACTTCAGTGTTGCTGTCTCCTTTTGGAAATGTTACGGCAGAGGAGCTTGCAAGAATCCGGGTAAGAGAAATGAAGACGGAGGAAGAAGGGGCGTCATTACCGTTTTTTCAGGCGGTGGTTACCTTTATGAAAGAAGAGGAAGAAAAAGACAGTAGATTACGTCAGAAACTTAGAACGTTTCAGAAGCAATACGAAAGTTACCGGGAAATTCTTTCATATACTTCAATCTATGATCTCATGTGGAAACTTTTGTATGAGACGGGATATCGGGATTATGTGGGCGCTATGCCTGGAGGAAGACAGCGTCAGGCAAATCTGGATATGCTTCTTGAGAAGGCGCTGGCATTTGAAAAGACAAGTTATAAGGGGCTGTTTCATTTTGTGCGCTATATCCGCCAGCTAAAGAAATATGACGTGGATTATGGAGAAGCGAATATTGCGGATGAGCAGGCAGATACCGTACGCCTTATGAGTATCCATAAAAGCAAAGGCTTGGAATTTCCAATCGTGTTCGTGTCCGGAATGGGGAAACAGTTTAATACGCAGGATATCCGTGAGCAGTTTGTAGTGCATCCGTCTCTGGGAATTGGGACAGACTGTATTGATCTTGAAATGCGGACAAAAGCTCCGACACTGCTGAAGAAAGTGATTCAAAAGGAAACAGCGCTTGAAAATCTGGCAGAAGAAGAGAGAGTGCTATATGTAGCCTTGACAAGAGCAAAAGAGAAGTTGATTATTACCGGAGCAGTAAATGGTGTAGGGGAAAAATTAAAAAGCTTTGGAGCAGTAGGAGCAAGGGAAGAAACAGCATTAAGTTTTGCGTCAGTCAGCCGCGCAAGAACGTATCTGGACTGGCTTATTCCGTCTCTTATCCGAAACAAGGCTTTCGCCTCAGCATTATCTGAAGCAAAACTTCCGGTACCGTTTATGAATTCCATGTATCATCAGGAGGTACCAATTCGGGTGGAAGTAATCTATGCCGCTCAATTGGCAGAAAAAGCAGAAGAAGAGGTTTGTGCAGATCAGCTTCTGCATCAGTTTTTTAAAGATGGCGCCGTTGAAAAAGAGGTATTTCATCCGGAGATGAAAGAGCATCTCCGGGAGCAGTTTTCGTTTGTGTATCCATTTTCAAAAGACCGGACAAGGAAAATGAAGTTTACTGTGTCTGAGTTAAAGAAAATGGGAATGGAAAAAGAGCTTACTGAAGAAAGCGAAGCATTGTTTGAACCTGCAAAAGAAATGAAACTAATACCGGCTTTTCGAAGAGCGGAAGAGGAACTGACGGGAGCTTCCAGAGGAACGGCTTATCACAGGGTGTTGGAGAGGATTGATTTTCGGGAAGAGTATCATGAAGAGAAACTAAAAGATGCCATAGCAACTCTAGTCAGAGAAGGGAAACTGGAAGAAGCGGAGGCAAAAACTGTGAACTGCTCTGACCTGATGAAGTTTTTTGAAAGCAGACTTGCTGCTGATATGAAAGAAGCGGCAAGGCGGGGAAAGTTGTTTCGGGAACAGCCTTTTGTAATCGGGATTGAAGATTCGGGCGAGTGGTGTCTTGTCCAGGGAATTATTGATGCTTACCTGGAAGAACCTGACGGAAGTCTTGCGGTAATTGATTATAAAACCGATCGTGTAAATAGGAAAGAAAAGCTGCAGGAGAGATATTGTCAGCAGTTAGAATATTATGCACAGGCTCTAGAGCAACTTCTCGGGAAAAAGGTAAAGAGGAAAATCATTTACTCCTTCACACTACAGACAGAAATCGAGGTATAAAAGATGAGTGATGTTGTAACATATTATCTCTGTGCGGTAAATGTCATTGCATTTTTACTTTATGGAGCAGATAAAAGACGGGCAAAAAGAGGAGCGTGGAGAATTTCGGAGGCGGCACTCATAGGTATTGCTGTCATTGGAGGTTCGGCAGGCGCATGGCTTGGGATGAAAGGATTCCGACACAAAACAAAGCATAAGAAATTTACTTACGGAGTGCCGATGATTCTTGTTGTACAGGCAGTTCTGTTAATGTGGTTTTATTTTTAAGAAAAATAGAAACGAGACCGGAAGGCATGTCCTTCCGGTTTTGCTGTTCATAGAAAAGTTTCTTAAGAAAATCTTCATAATTTTTGTAGATAAATCTTTAATAATATTATATTGACTCACTATATTATACAATATATAATATAGAAAACCAAACAATATTAGAAGTGTTAGAGAGGAGTGAGACGATGGTATTTAATACTGGAGCAGCGCTTCTGGATGCTATTGTGCTGGCTGCCGTGTCAAAAGAAGAGAACGGTACATATGGATATCGGATTACACAGGATGTCCGAAAGACGCTGGAAGTGTCAGAGTCTACTCTTTATCCGGTGCTGAGAAGACTTCAGAAAGATGAATGCCTTGAAGTGTATGATATGCAGTTTGATGGAAGAAACAGGAGATATTATAAAGTCACTGAAAAAGGCATGGTACAGTTGAACTTATACCGGGAAGAATGGAAAAAATATTCAGAAAAGATTAGTAAAATGTTTGAAGGGGGTGTGACTGCATGAATCGGGATTGTTTTATGAAAGAACTTGAAATGCTGCTTTCTGATATTTCAGCAGAAGAGCGTGCCGAAGCATTGCAGTACTATAATGATTATTTTGCTGATGCAGGAGCAGAAAATGAAGGAAAAGTGCTTGAAGAGCTTGGAGATCCGGGAAAGGTAGCTGAGACAATCAAAGCAGGTTTGGGCAGTAATAATGAAGAACATCAAGAATATCGAGAAACTGGATATACGGATACAAGGTTTGAGGAAAAAGAGATGCCGGGAAGCAGAAAGGCTGCGGGAGCAGACACAGGATATCATCCGGAGTATGTGCAAAAGAAATCCCATCCAATAGGAAAGATTTTTTTGATTTTGGCAATTATTTTTATCGGTCTTCCAATTGCATTGCCGCTTGGAATAGGGATACTGTTTCTTCTGGTAGGAATTTTAGCAAGTATTGTGGCAGTTCTGGTCAGTGTTGTAATACTCAGTGCAGCAGCAGCTTTTTGCGGTGGTTGCTTTGTTGTTGTAGGAGCGGTAAAGCTCATTCCGAATGCACCGGTGGGACTTTTGCTGATGGGAATTGGACTTATTATGGGGGCAGTAGGCGTAGTGGCAACAGTGCTTCTTGGAAAATTCAGCTGGATCTGTTTGCGCTCATTGTTTCGGGGAGCTGTGGCACTTTGCCGCAGACCATTTCACAGAAAGGCGGTGTAACAAATGAAAAAAGGTTGGAAAATATTCGCCATTGTCTGTGGATGTACGGCAGGTGCAGGAGTTGTTTTGTGCATTGCGGCGCTGATGCTTGGCGTAACGTGGAGAAGTGTTTCTGATGAACTTGCAGATGGCGTAGGGGCTGTTGTGCACGAGAGCAAATATACGACGGAGCCGGATGATTGGGATGATGACTGGGAGAATTCAGCGAGATGGGAAAATGCACAGATTTTAAGCGGAGATTTTGAAAAAACATATTACCATGTAGAAGATCTGTCTGTTGAGTTGTCAGCCGGAACGATGGAAATCATTTCTTATGACGGGAATGAAATTGTTCTGGAAGGCAAGGCAGTTAATGGAGCACTTCGCACAAGGTGTAGTGTCAATGATGGTACGCTAGAATTTAAAACAAGCAATAAAGTGTGGAAAGAAAATGGGTTAAACAACAAAGAAGCAGGAACCTATATACTTTATGTGCCGGAGACACTAACATTGGGAGAAATCAATATTACGGCGGGAGCAGGAGAACTTGTGGTACAAGGGATTACATCAATGGAAATGGAGCTGAATCTTGGAGCGGGAAATACGGTATTGACAGATATCGGCATTGATGATACAGAAGTACGCTGCGGTGCTGGAAATGTGGATTTGAATGGAAAACTTCAGGGAGATATTAATATTGAATGTGGAGTGGGAAATGTAACCATGACACTAGAAGGTAAAAAGACAGATTATAATTATGATATTGCAACAGGTATCGGCGGTATGCACATTGCCGGAACAACTTATGGAACATTGGATCGTTCTGTCAATGAAGATAACGGCGCTCCATATACGATTGAGATGATCGGCGGTGTTGGAGAAGTAGAAATTTCATTCCGAGAGCCGGTATAAGAGTGGATGTGAATAAAAATGCGAAATAGATAGAAAAAGGAGAGATAATTATGTCAGAGAAAAGATTATTCAGATCAAGAGAAAACAAAATGATATGTGGTGTCTGCGGTGGGATCGGTGAATTTTTTGGAGTAGATCCGACACTGATCCGTTTGGCGTTTGTTTTGTTTGGATGTACCGGAACAGGAATCGTTGCTTACTTTGTAGCGGCAGTGATCATTCCGGATCGCCCATAACCTGGTTTTTAGGTGTCTGTATAAAGTCAGAATTTCTGGCGATACTCCTGACAGAAATACATTTTGCACAGCGCAAAGTGAAAACTGAAAAGGAGGATGCTGAGAAATGGTTGAGACAAAGGACATTGATCTGGAACAGTTAGAACCGGAAGAACGGATGAAATACGAAATCGCAGAGGAACTCGGTCTGTTGGATAAAGTACTGGAGGAAGGATGGAAGTCACTGTCATCAAAAGAAACCGGGCGCATTGGCGGAATTATTGCTGGAAAAAAGCGGGATGCGAAGAAACAAATTTCGAAATAGTTTCTGAAGTTTAGGAAAGAAATGAGAATTTTCTGATCACAGCTTGAAAAAGCGGGTGGTTTTTGCTATAATCGTACGGCTAGGAAGAAAAGGTGAGAGACATGGACAGAAAGATGAATGTACTTGGCGTTCAGGTCGATGATTATTCCGCGAAGGAAGCGATGCGCCAGGCGATTGAGTATCTTCAGACAGAAGGAATCAACGTAATTGAGATGCTGACGACGGATGTGCTTGTAAAAAGCAGTGTTGTCGAGGGGGTAAAACAGAATACCGAAGAAGCAGATATGATTCTGATTGGGGATAAAGCAATCCTTGAAGCAGCAGGGATTCAGGAGTCAAAGCGGCTTCAGGAAGCTGCGGAGGATGTATTTCTGAAGATGTTCCTTCGATATCTTGAGAAGAATCGGAATCGGATCTGGCTGATGGCAGATTCTCAGGAAGAATTAGATTCTTTTGAAGAGATACTGCGCGAGCGCTACCCAAAGGTAAGAATTATGGGAGGAGCAGTCGTACCGGAGCATGCAGAGTCAGATGATATGATTGTGAATGAGATCAATGGCCTTGAAATCGACTGTATTTTGTCAGAACTCGATCTGGCAGAGAGAGAAGCTTTCATAGCGCGCAATAGAATTATTGTCAATGCGAGAGTATGGCTGAGAGTTGGAAAGCAGCTGAGACTTCAGGAGACAGAAACCGGATTTCGAAAGTCTGTTTACGGATTTGTCCGGAAGTTTATTTTAAAGAAGGAGATCGAGCGGGAAAATCGCCGCAGAGATCAGTAGGAGAAAGTATCTCCGTATATGATTATTGTGAACAATGTCTATGAACAAAATGTAACATATTTGTAAAGAGTCTGAGGAAATGCCTAAAAATATGCAATTTCCTCTTTCTTTTTTTGTGGTTTTGCATTAAAATAGTAAAATGCATAGAGATATACTACGAGTAGAGTAACAAAATAATTGTGAAAAATGCCGATGCTGAAAAGCATGGATTCGGAGAAGGAGAGGAAGAGGAATGATATCAAACCAAATACTTCAAAATACAATCGAAGGATTGAAAGCAATTACAAGAATTGATCTGTGTGTAATGGATGTTGATGGAAAAGTATTTGCAAGTACTTTTACGGAGACAGATAATTTTGAGAATGCAGTGTTATCCTTTGTGGAATCTCCGGCAGATAGTCAGGTAATACAGGGCCGGCAGTTCTTTAAAATCTTTGATGAGAATCAGCTAGAATATATTTTACTTGCCAATGGAGGCAGTGATGATGTATATATGATAGGGAAGATTGCTGTTTTCCAGATTCAGAATCTCCTTGTGGCGTACAAAGAGCGTTTTGATAAGGATAATTTCATTAAAAATCTTCTGCTTGATAACCTGCTTCTGGTTGATATTTACAATCGTGCTAAAAAATTACATATTGACACAGAAGTCAGACGTGTTATCTTTATTATTGAGACTTCCCGTGAAAAAGACGGCAGTACACTTGAGAATGTGCGTACGCTTCTCGGAGGGAAGTCAAAAGATTTTATCACAGCGGTAGATGAGAAGAATATTATTGTTGTGAAGGAAATCGGACCAGATGACGGATACAAAGAGATGGATGAGATTGCGGAGAACATCCTGGAATTGTTAAAGTCAGAAGGGGAAGAAGGAATCCATATTGCATATGGTACCATTGTCAATGACATTAAAGAAGTGTCCAAATCATACAAAGAAGCGAAACTTGCACTGGATGTTGGAAAGATTTTCTTTAATGACAGAGATGTTATTGCATACAGTGCGCTTGGAATCGGCAGATTAATTTACCAGCTTCCAATTCCGCTCTGTAAGATGTTCATACGTGAGATTTTTGAGGGGAAATCTCCGGATGATTTTGATGAAGAGACGTTGGTTACGATTAATAAGTTCTTTGAGAACAGTCTCAACGTGTCAGAAACATCCAGACAGCTGTATATTCATAGAAATACGCTTGTGTATCGTCTTGATAAGCTTCAGAAGAGCACAGGACTGGATCTTCGCGTGTTTGAGGATGCGATTACATTTAAGATTGCACTCATGGTAGTGAAGTATATGAAGTATATGGAGTCACTGGAGTATTAGTAATTAGGAGGAGCATATGATAGAATTAAAGGAAGTAACGAAAGAATACTCGAAGGGGATCGCAGCCCTGAATGGTATCAGTCTGAAGATTGAGGCCGGCGAGTTCGTATTTATCGTAGGTGACAGCGGTTCCGGAAAGTCAACATTGATTAAGTTGATTATGAAAGAGTTGGATCCGACATCAGGAACGATTGTTGTAAATGGTCAGAATCTTGGCCGTCTGAAACATCGTCATATTCCGAAGTACAGAAGAACGCTTGGAGTAGTGTTCCAGGATTTCCGACTTTTGAAAGATAGAAATATTTACGATAATATTGCTTTTGCACTCCGCGTAACAGAAACACCGACAAGGGTGATTAAGAAGAAAGTACCGGCAGCGTTGTCGCTTGTAGGACTTGCACAGAAGTATAAAGCTTATCCAAAGGAACTTTCCGGTGGTGAGCAGCAGAGAGTTGCCATTGCGCGTGCAGTCGTGAATGAGCCGCTGATTCTTCTGGCAGATGAGCCGACAGGTAATCTGGACCCGACAAACTCATGGGAGATCATGAAGCTGTTGGAGGAAGCGAATGAGAGAGGAACTACGGTTCTGGTTGTAACCCACAATCAGGAGATCGTTAACGAAATGAAAAAGCGAGTAATCACAATGAAAAAAGGTGTTATTGTGAGCGACGAAAGAAAAGGTGGGTATAATAATGAGGATTAGTACAGTAGGATATTCTATGAAGCAGGGGATCAAAAACATCAGCCGCAATAAGCTGTTTTCTCTTGCATCCGTAGCAACGATGGCTGCATGTATTTTCGTGTTTGGACTTTTCTTTTCCATTGTCCTGAACTTTCACAGCATTGTTATGGCTGCTGAGGAAGGTGTGGCGATCACAGTATTTTTTGAAGATGGCGTGACGCAGAATCAGATTTCCGATATTGGTGAAAAACTGCGTGACCATGAAGGTGTTGCCGAAGTAAAGTTTGTATCTGCAGATGAGGCATGGGAAGAATTCCGCGATGAGTATTTCGGCGAGAATGCAGATCTGGCGGAAGGATTCAAAGAAGACAACCCGCTTGCCGGAGCAGATAACTACGAAGTTTATATGGAAAAAGTAGAAAATCAGACAGAGATTGTTGAATATGCAGAAAGTCTGGATGGTGTTAAGAAAGTAAACCGTTCAGATGTGGTGGCAAAGACGCTGGAGAAAGTAAATAAGCTGATTATCTATGTTTCAGCAGCAATCATTGGTATTCTTCTGGCTGTTTCTATTTTCCTGATCAGTAATACAGTTGCAATGGGTATTACTGTCAGAAGAGAAGAGATTGCCATTATGAAATACATCGGTGCAAAAGACTTCTTTGTACGGGCGCCGTTCATCATTGAAGGTATGATCATCGGATTGATCGGAGCTTTGATTCCGTTGATTTTGCTGTATTTTATGTATAATAAGGCGATTCAGTATATTTTAGAAAAATTTTCTATTTTGAATCATATTCTGGATTTCCTTCCTGTAAACTATGTATATACATATCTGCTGCCGATTGGGCTGATCCTGGGAATGGGAATTGGTTTAGTCGGAAGTACTTTTACAATCAGAAAGCACTTGAAAGTATAAGATAGGAGATACAGATGAAAAAACGATACAGAAAAACGGCCGCACTGCTATTGGCAGGGATTCTTAGTTTGGGAAGTGTGCTGCAAGTAGGTGCGACAGATACACAGATTGATGCAGCTCAGAAAGAGAAAGAGCAGTTAGAACAGCAGAAGCAGGCAGCGGAACAAGAGCAGAATGCGCTTTCAGAGCAGTTGAACAGCATTATCGCACAAATGCAGGAAACCAATGCGAAAGTAGATCAGAAGGCTGTTGAGATCGAACAGGCAGAGAATGATCTGATTAATGCAAAAATTGATGAAAACAATCAATATGAGAGTATGAAGAAGCGGATCCGTTTCATGTATGAGAACGGAGGCGGCGAGCTTCTGGAAATTCTCTTTACATCGGACAGCATGGCAGAGCTTTTGAATAAGGCAGAGTATATTTCCAAGATTACAGAATATGACAGAAATATGCTTGTGGAATTTCAGAAGATCGTGACAGAAGTACAGGAAAAGGAAGCAGCGCTGAAAGCAGAATATGAAGAGCTTGGCGCGCTTCAGGCTCAGCTTGGAGAACAGCAGACACAGGTACAGACACTCCTTGACAGCAAAGGAATCGAAATTGCGAATCTGGAATCTGCAATTGGAGCAAAGGCTTCTGAGCTTCAGGCGCTGATTGAGAAAGCAAAGGCGGAAGAAGAGGCGAGGAAGCAGGCAGAGCTTGCACAGCAACAGCAGCAGAAACCGTCAGGCGGAAACAGTTCCAGTGGAAATAATTCAAGTGGCGGTTCTTATGTACCGCCGGGAGACAATGTAATTTCCGGTAATGGAACATTTGCACATCCATGTCCGTCAGGATATCTGACAAGTGGATTTGGTTATCGTGATTTTGACAATTCGTTCCACAAGGGAGTTGATTTCGGAACAGGTGGAGCAGCAGTTCCGACTTATGCAGCGGCAGATGGAAGAGTTCTGATTGCCGGCTGGAGCAACAGCGCCGGTAACTGGGTTGTTATTCAACATTCCGGCGGTCTTGTAACAAAGTATATGCATCATTCAGCTCTTAGTGTATCATCCGGGCAGTATGTATCGAAGGGACAGCAGTTAGGTCTTACAGGAAACACAGGTAACTCCGCAGGAGTACACCTGCATTTCCAGGTAGAACTGAATGGAAGACCGGTAGATCCGTTCAATTATTTATCATAGGGTGTGGATAATGGATAATAAAAAGGGATTTTTAAAAGGGGCGCTGACAGGCGCCCTTGCTATGTTAGTAATCACAGCCGCCATAGGAGCGGGTGTGATCGTGATAAATCATATAGATCTTGGAAGTATGAAGAAAAGCGGCTCTGGCCAGGTTGTAGGACAGTATACAGAGAAGAAGCTGGAAGAACTAAAAGGTTTGATCGATGAAGTCTATCTCCATGAAGAAGAGGTAGATGAAGAAGCGCTTACGGAAGGAATCTACCAGGGATATATTGCGGCACTGAATGATCCGTATTCTGCATATTATACTGCAGAAGAAACGAAAGAGATGATGGAATCTACTTCGGGGGAGTACAGCGGAATCGGAGCCCTTATGTCGCAGAATCGAGAGACAGGAGTAATTACGATTGCCAATGTCTATGAAAACTCACCAGCTGCAGAAGCGGGAATGAAAAATGAAGATATCTTGTACAAAGTAGAAGGAGAAGAAGTGACAGGTGTCGATCTGAGTGAAGTGGTTACACAGGTAAAAGGCAAAGAAGGCACAGAGGTCAAAATGACACTACTGCGGGGAGCAGATCGTCAAGAGATTGAGGTTACTGCTGTGCGCAGAAAGCTGCAGACGCAGACGGTCAGTTATGAGATGAAAGAAGGGCAGATAGGATATATTCGGGTGTCTGAATTTGATGAAGTTACACTGGAACAGTTCCGGGAAGCAAAAGCAGCTCTGGAAAGTCAGGGAATGGCATCTATGCTCATTGATCTTCGTGGAAATCCGGGAGGAAATCTTTCTACCGTCTGTGATATGTTAAGAGAAATTCTACCGGAAGGGCTGATCGTTTATACAGAGGAGCGGGATGGAGAGCGCACAGATTATAAATGCGATGGAAAAACACCGTGGGAGAAACCGCTTGCAGTGCTGATCAATGGCGCCAGCGCCAGTGCATCTGAAATTTTTGCCGGAGCAGTACAGGACTATGGAATCGGGCAGCTTGTCGGTACAACGACTTATGGGAAAGGAGTTGTGCAGCAGCTATTTCCAATGACGGACGGTACAATGGTGAAGCTTACGATTGCAGAATATTTTACTCCGAAAGGAAGAAATATTGATGGAACCGGAATTGTCCCGGATGTGGAAGTAGAATATGTCTATGATGAAACAAACCCGGAAGCGGATAATCAGATGGAAAAAGCGATGGAGCTCCTTCGCAGTCAGGTACAGTAATAGTTGATGCGAGAGAATTGGAGAAAGTCAATATAAAAAGCAAAAGATTTGTGGAGACATGAATCTTTTGCTTTTCTTACATTATGGCATATGTTAAAATAAAAATATATGGATAAAATTATTTCCGGATTATTTTCAGATACTCTGGAGGGAAATAAACGAGAAAGGATTGAGAAAATGAAAATTTTAATTCAAAACGGTCATGTGTTAGATCCTTTGACAAAGAGAGATGGTCGGTATGATGTGCTGGTGGAAGATGATAAGATCAAAGCTGTAAGTGAGAAGATTGAGACAGAAGCAGATGAGATCATTGATGCCGCCGGCAGTTATGTTATGCCTGGTTTTATCGATTTGCATGTACATTTAAGAGATCCTGGACTGGAATATAAGGAGACGCTTGCAACAGGGGGAAGTGCAGCGGCAAGAGGGGGCGTGACAACGATCTGTGCCATGCCGAATACAAAGCCGGTTATTGATACGAAAGAGAAAGTAGAAGATGTTCACCGCAGGGCAAAAGAAGAGTGTCCGGTGCATGTGATTCAGCTTGGTGCGGTCACAGTGGGACAAAAAGGAGAAGAGCTTGCTGATATTAAAGGAATGGCAGAGGCAGGATGTCATGCGATTAGTGAAGACGGTAAGTCCGTGATGAATGCTTCTCTTTACCGGAAAGCAATGAAGATTGCAGCAGAGTGTGGGATTTCGATTTTTGCACATTGCGAAGATATTACGATGGTAGAAGGCGGTGTGATGAATGCTGATGAGAAGGCAAGAGAGCTTGGACTTCCGGGCATCACGAATGCCGTCGAAGATGTGATTGTTGCCAGAGATATCCTTCTTGCAAAAGAGACAGGGGTGCGCCTTCACCTTTGCCACTGTTCTACGGAAGACAGCGTGAAGTTGGTAAAATATGCAAAAGAAGAGAACCTTCCGGTAACAGCAGAAGTTTGCCCGCATCATTTTGCTATGACATCAGACGATATTAAAGAAGATGATGGTAACTATAAGATGAATCCGCCACTGCGCGGACAGGCGGATAAAGAGGCGCTGCGCAGAGGACTTTCAGAGAATATTATGGATGTGATCGCAACCGATCATGCACCACATTCTGAAGAAGAGAAAAATTGCTCTATGAAGAATGCGTTTTTCGGAATCGTAGGTCTTGAGACATCAGCATGTCTTACTTATACAGAGCTTGTTGAGACAGGGCTTATGACACCAATGCAGATGGCTGAGAAGATGAGCTGGAATCCGGCTCAGGTACTCGGATTGTCAGACAAAGGCGCTGTGGCAGAAGGAAAGATTGCAGACCTTGTAATCTTCGACCCGAAAGCAGAATACACAGTTGATAAGAATACGTTTCTGTCTAAAGGAAAGAACACACCATTTGACGGTTGGAAAGTAAAAGGCGAAGTGACACATACATTTGTGGACGGAAAACTCGTTTATAAGAAGTAAATCAAAGCAAATATATTTATTTACCAGGAGGAGAATAACCATGATTAACAAATTAGTTGCAAACATTAAGAAGACGAATGCGCCGATCGTAGTAGGACTGGATCCGATGCTGAATTATGTACCGGAGCATGTTCAGAAGAAAGCATTTGCAGAATTTGGTGAGACATTAGAAGGAGCGGCAGAGGCAATCTGGCAGTTCAATAAAGAAATCGTTGATAAGACATATGATTTGATTCCGGCAGTAAAACCACAGATCGCGATGTATGAGCAATTTGGAATTCCGGGACTGATGGCGTTTAAGAAAACAGTAGATTACTGTAAAGAAAAAGGCCTTGTTGTTATTGGAGATATTAAGAGAGGAGATATCGGATCTACCTCTGCTGCATATGCAGTTGGACATCTTGGACGTGTACAGGTTGGAAGCAAGAGTTATGTGCCGTTTGATGAAGATTTCGCAACAGTGAATCCATATCTTGGATCTGACGGTGTAAATCCGTTTGTGAAAGTATGTCAGGAAGAGAAGAAAGGTATCTTTGTTCTTGTGAAGACATCTAACCCATCAAGCGGAGAATTCCAGGACAGACTTGTTGATGGAAAACCACTGTATGAGCTTGTCGGCGAGCAGGTAGCTGCATGGGGCGAGCAGGCAATGGGTGATGAATACAGCTATGTTGGAGCGGTAGTAGGAGCAACTTATCCGGAACAGGGCAAGATTTTGAGAAAAGTAATGCCGAAGACATACATCCTTGTACCAGGTTATGGAGCGCAAGGCGGTAAAGGAAAAGATCTGGTACACTTCTTTAATGAAGACGGGCTTGGAGCAATCGTGAACTCTTCTAGAGGAATCATTGCTGCTTACAAGCAGGAAGAATATGCGAAGTTCGGACCGGAGAACTTTGGAGATGCGTCGAGAGCAGCTGTTGAAGCTATGGTTGCTGATATCAGTGAAGCGTTAAATAATCGTTAATTAGTGATGAAGGAAAGCTTAGATGAGCCGCCGGGGGAAGTACGGCGGCTTATCGAGAATCAGAAGAAAGACGACAGGAGAAGAGAAACATGGCAGAAAGAGAAAGAGAGCAAGTGCAGGTTGCAGCTCAGAAGCAGCTTGCAGAGGGAATTTTCAGTATGTGGCTGAAGACAAAGGCAGCCCGTACAGCAAAGGCAGGACAGTTTATTTCTATGTATACAAATGATGGAAGCAAGCTGCTCCCGCGTCCGATCAGCATCTGTGAGATTGATAAAGAGCAGGAGATGCTTCGGGTTGTCTATCGTGTGACAGGAGAGAATACAGGAACAGAACAGTTTTCCAAAATGAAAACGGGAGATATGCTTCCGGTTATTGGACCTTTGGGAAATGGCTTTCCGTTAGAAGCAGCGGAAGGAAAGAAAGCGTTTTTGATCGGCGGTGGAATCGGTGTTCCCCCAATTCTGGAGCTTGCGAAAGAGTTAAATTGTGAGAAACAGATCATTGTTGGATATCGAGATGCTCAGACATTCCTTCGGGAAGAATTTGAGCAGAACGGAAGTGTATACATTTCTACAGAAGACGGCAGTGTCGGTACGAAGGGAAACGTTATGGATGCCATTCGTGAGCAGGCACTTACTGCAGATATTATTTATGCATGTGGGCCGACACCGATGTTAAAGGCGTTAAAGGCATATGCAGAGAAAAATGATATCGAGTGCTATATCTCACTGGAGGAACGTATGGCATGCGGAATCGGTGCATGTCTTGGATGTGTTTGCAAGTCAAAAGAAAAAGATCACCACAGTAATGTGCATAATAAGCGTATTTGTAAGGATGGTCCGGTATTTCTGTCTACGGAGGTGGAATTATAATGGATATGAGAGTAAATATTGCCGGTGTGGAGTGGAAGAATCCGGTAACCGTTGCATCAGGAACCTTTGGTTCCGGAGCGGAATTCTGTGATTTCGTAGACTTAAACCGTCTTGGTGCAGTAACAACAAAAGGTGTGGCAAATGTTCCGTGGCCGGGCAATCCGACGCCGCGGGTAGCTGAAGTGTATGGCGGAATGATGAATGCCATCGGACTTCAGAATCCTGGAATCGATGTATTCTGTGAAAGAGACATTCCGTTTTTGAAACAGTATGATACAAAAATTATTGTGAATGTATGTGGACATGCGCCGGAAGAATATCTGGCAGTGGTAGAGCGCCTTGCAGATGAACCAATCGATATGATGGAAATTAATATTTCCTGTCCGAATGTGAATGCTGGCTTTCTTGCATTTGGTCAGGATGCAAAACATGTGGAACAACTGACGAGAGAGATCAAAAAACTGGCAAAGCAGCCGGTCATCATGAAGCTGACACCAAATGTAACGGATATTACAGAAATTGCGAAGGCGGCAGAAGCAGGAGGCGCAGATGCTCTTTCGCTCATTAATACATTGACAGGTATGAAGATTGATATCAACCGCAAAACATTTGCTCTGGCAAATAAAACAGGCGGAGTGTCAGGTCCGGCAGTCAAACCGATTGCTGTACGGATGGTATACCAGACAGCGAAGGCTGTTAATATTCCGATCATCGGCATGGGAGGTATTGCGTGTGCTGAGGATGCAATTGAATTCTTGCTGGCAGGGGCAAGCGCAGTGTCTGTCGGAACAGCGAACTTCCATAATCCGGCAGTGACAATGGAAGTTGTTGATGGAATTGAGGCATACATGAAGAAAAATGGGTTCGAGCATGTAAAAGATATGGTAGGGATTGTCGGATAAAAAACAGAACCAAAAATGAAAGATGCGCTTGGGTAATGAGCGCATTTTTTATTTGACAAATAAACGATGGGATGCTATGTTTTGTTTAACTTGATGAGAATGAGGAGAATAAAATAAAATGAACGACAAAATAAAGAAACTCACATTATCTGCAATGTTTCTTGCCATTGGAATGATTTTACCATTTTTTACGGGACAGATTCCGAGAATTGGCAATATGCTGCTTCCGATGCACATTCCGGTGCTGCTCTGTGGCTTAATCTGTGGATGGCAGTATGGTGCGGCAGTTGGACTTGTTCTTCCGCTTTTGCGTTCCATGACACTTGGAATGCCTCCGTTGTTTCCAACAGCGACAGCAATGGCATTTGAATTGATGACATATGGATTTGTGTCTGGATGGATGTATGAGCGTTCCAAATGGAAATGTATTGTTGCACTTTACCGTTCGCTCATTGCTGCAATGCTGGCAGGAAGAATTGTCTGGGGAGTTGTGCAAATAGTGCTTCTCGGTGTAGCAGGAGCAGGATTTACGTGGCAAATGTTTATGGCAGGTGCATTTATTAATGCAGTTCCCGGAATCATTGCACAGTTATTGATTATTCCGGCAGTGATGATTGCATTGAACAGAACAGGGCTTGTCCGTTTCGGAAGTACACATAAGGAAAAAGAGACAGCAAAAGCGTCGAGATAGGACAACGAAAGATATGAGATGAAGGAAACGTGTATGGAGCTGGAAAGTGTGAAAAGAAGTATAATAGCAGAAGAGATGCTTCTGAATGAAATTGAAAAAGTTATGAAAGAGTCGGGGAAAGATAAGATTCTTGTTGCCATTGACGGCCGGTGTGCGTCAGGAAAGACAACTTTGGCAGGAAAACTGGAAGAAAGATGTGAGTCTGTTTTGCAAGTAGATCACGTCCATGTGATACATATGGATGACTTCTTTCTTCGCCCTGAACAGCGTACACGGGAGCGGCTTTCGGAGCCGGGCGGCAATGTGGACCGGGAAAGGGTGTTGGAAGAAGTACTGATTCCAATTGCAGAGGGAAGATCGTGTACGTTTCGCCCATTTGACTGTCGGATTCAAGGCTTGAAAGCCCCGATACTTATAGAACCCGGGAGAATTACCATTGTAGAGGGAGCCTATTCTTGCCATCCGTTATTGAGAGAATTTTATGATCTGAAGATCTTTATGGATGTTGAACCAGAAGAACAGATGCGGAGAATACGGATTCGAAATGGAGAAGAAGGGGCAGAGCACTTTCGTACAAGATGGATTCCTCTGGAGGAGAGATATTTTACAGAACTCCATGTGCGGGAAGCATGCGACATTTGCGGAGAAGCAGAACAGATTTAGAAATGGCGTAGGTAGTGGAAACATTATCTGCGTCATTTCTTATAAAATAATTTCTGCATAAGACTGTTTGAAAAACAAAGTTTGGTGTGGTAAAATTAAAAGGACTTAGAAAATATTAAGGGTAAAAACGCCTATTAACATGGAGGTTATAGAAATGGAAGCATACAAGAAAGAATTTATTGACTTTATGGTAGAAAGTGAAGTTTTAAAATTTGGAGAGTTTACATTAAAGAGCGGAAGAAAATCACCATTCTTTATGAATGCAGGAGGTTATGTGACAGGTTCTCAGCTTAAGAGATTGGGAGAATATTATGCGAAGGCAATCCATAATACGTATGGAGATGATTTTGACGTATTATTCGGACCTGCATACAAAGGGATTCCACTGGCAGTTGTGACAGCAATTGCTTACAGCGAGTTGTACGGAAAAGAAGTACGCTACTGTTCTGACCGTAAAGAAGAGAAAGATCACGGTGCAGATAAAGGAAGCTTCCTGGGAAGTAAATTAAAAGACGGAGATCGCGTCATTATGATTGAAGATGTAACGACTTCCGGAAAATCAATGGAAGAGACTGTTCCGAAAGTAAAAGGAGCAGCAGACGTTGAGATTGTCGGACTTATGGTATCTCTGAACCGTATGGAAGTCGGAAAAGGCGGCGAGAAGTGCGCTTTAGATGAAATTAAAGACTTATATGGTTTCCCAACAGCAGCTATTGTAGATATGGCAGAAGTAACAGAATGTCTTTATAATCAGGAAGTAAATGGAAAAGTTCTTATCGATGATACATTAAAGGCAGCAATTGACGCATACTATGAACAGTATGGAGCAAAATAATGGAGGAGATGCAAGTGGAAAGAGCATATAAGACAATGAGTTGTGCAGGAGCCGGTAATATTGTGATTGGAATTATCATGATTGTGACAGGAATCACGGCAGGAATTATTTCCATTGTAAGCGGGGCGAATCTGTTAAGAAGAAAATCAGAACTGACATTTTAAAACAGGGATTATAAATAGGGGTTATGAAGATTGAATAGTAGGAATAAGAAACTCCTGCGTGTGGTGGGAAAAGTATTATTTATTTGTTATATTATCTTTTTGATCTATTTTCTTCTGTTTTCAGACTGGTATGGACGTGATGTCAGCGGAACACAGGAGTACAGATGTAATCTGGAATTGTTTAGAGAGATTAGAAGGTTCTGGAACTATCGGGAACAGCTTGGAATGTTCGCATTTATGACAAATCTGTTTGGTAATGTGCTGATTTTTGTTCCATTTGGATTTTTTCTTCCGATGGCAAGCCGTTACCGAAGTCTGTTAGGAACACTGTTCTACAGTCTTGGATTAAGCTTTGGAGTAGAGATTTTTCAGTTGATTACGAAGGTTGGCAGTCTGGATGTAGATGACATGCTGCTGAATACAATCGGAGGTATCGTAGGATACCTCCTCTTTCTAATCTGTAATGGAGTAAGGAGACGATGGATTGCGAATGAAAACAGAAAGAGAAAAAGATAGAATCAAAGAGCGGAGAAAGAAGGGAGCCCGCAAATACGGACAATCTAAATTAAAAGAGGCGCGAAAAGGAGTCTGGTCCTGCGGCTTGGCAGTTGTAATTTTTCTTGTGATTGCAGGAATGTTGTTATTGGCATATTTGAGTCGGGGAAAGACGGCTGCCTATATTGGCGGGCTTGGAATGAGCGCTATGATCTTTTCATGGATTGGATTTTTTATGGCTTTAAGAGGGTTTAAAGAGCCGGACAGAAATCATGTAACATGCAGAATCGGAGTTGTCTGCCATATGATATTTATTGCAGGGCTGACCGGAATATTTTTCAGGGGGTTATTATAAATGCGTGAAAAAGAATGGAAAATAGAAGAAAATCTGGAAGCAAAAGAGCGCTATGAACTCTCGATCGAGCGGCTAAAGCAGATTGGGAAGGAAGAGACAACGAAAGAGCCGTATCGAACGTATTTTCAAAAAACGGCTGCATTTCTTCTTATGATTGAAGAGGTAAGAAATCGTCTGTCGCATGGCGAACAATTGACAATAGAGGAACTTCAAAGAGAAAACCAAAGATTGTATGAAGATATTCTGCCGGAACAGTATAATAGCAGTTATGCAAATCCGGCATATGCTGTGGAGATGCTGGGGGATACATTTGGTCAGTTATTAAGTGCAGTGTACACAGAGCTGCGGGCGGAAATTGCGTATGTATTTGAAGATCGTCTGTTGTATCTTACCGTATTAAATGAACTGTTTGTGGAAATTTATAATTGTTTCGAGGAGACAGAAGAACCGGAGTATGAACAGATCAGAGAAATCTTTTACTGGTTTGCAAGTGATTATTGCGATGTGTTTTCAGCAGATGCGATTACAAGCCGGTTTGTACCGGAGTATGGCTGTCTGAGAGATGTGGTAACAGACAGTGATCTGACAGATCTTCGTTATTTATATCAGTATGGAGAATATATTACAGATACGGAACTGCAGATGGCAGAATTTATGAATCGTCTTCCGGAAGAAACGATTGTTAAAATTGCAGATAACTGTACAAATGGACTGGCAAGAGGATTCCGGGTTGGAGGAAAGGATATTTCCAAAAAGCATGTGGTAGATCTAGAATTCCGGGTAGGGTTTGAGCGGGCAGCTCGCAAAATCATTGAGAATTTTAGAAAGATGGATATTGAGGTATCAGTTTTTCGTTCCGGCGTAAGCATTTTGGCAGGAAGATCTGCAATGCGGAGCGGTTTTTACGGGGCTGTGCCGAATCCACAGTATGAATTCGATCACAGAAATGATATCGGACTGATATTTGATAAGAAGTTTGCTGAGAGAAAACTTGATGTAGAAAAGAATGCTTTTGAGAAGATCCGTGAGACTGCAGGGCAGTTTGCAGGTCCGGCATTGATTGAACTGTTTGGTCAGGAAGGATTTTCGCCGGAGAAAAATGATGCGGCAGTTAACCTGACAAAGAAGCAGGAAGAACTTGTAAATCTGTTCGCAGGGAAACGCAGTCAGATGTTCCAGCAGTATACAAAAGGTGATGAGAGATGTTTTACGATCATTTCTTATCCATGCCCGGAAATCGGAGAAAACTTCCCGGAAATTTTTGATGAGGTTGTAAAGATCAATACGCTTGATCCGGAAGTATATGAGAGAATCCAGCAGCATATTATTGATGCCCTTGATCAGGGAGAGTACGCACAAATCTGTGGAAAAGGAAACAATAAGACGAATTTGAGGGTGAAACTGCACCCGCTTCAGGATCCGCAGAAGGAGACAAAGTTTGAAAACTGTTCAGCAGATGTAAATATTCCGGCAGGAGAGGTGTTTACATCTCCGGTATTGGAAGGAACCGAGGGAACACTTTTTGTCAGTGAAGTATATCTTCATCAGATGGCATACCGTAATCTGGAAATTCATTTTCAGGATGGCTGCATTACAGATTATACATGCAGTAATTTTGATACAGAAGAAGATAATAAGCAGTACATATTTGAAAATATTCTTTATCGCCACGAGACACTTCCGATTGGTGAATTTGCTATCGGAACGAATACGACAGCCTATGCGGCTGCGGAAAAATACGGTATTGCCGATAAATATACAATTCTCATTGCAGAGAAAACGGGTCCTCATTTTGCAGTAGGCGATACATGTTATTCCTGGAGTGAGGACTTAAAAGTATATAATCCAGACGGAAAAGAAATTATTGCGAAAGATAATTCGATTTCGATCAAGCGCAGAGAGGATGTATCAAAAGCATATTTCCAGTGCCATACAGATATTACGATTCCATATAAAGAATTGGCTGAGATCAGCGCGGTAAAGGCAAATGGTGAGAAGATTATGATTATTCAGGACGGTCACTTTGTCCTTCCTGGTACAGAAGAATTAAATGAACCGCTGAAAGAATTGGAAGAATCATATTTATAAGTAAAACAAAATAAAAGAAAAATATTTATAAGCATATATTATATATGATTATTAGAAAAAGCCATAGGTGCAAAGCTTCGGGAGGATTGACAGGCAATTGACGCATTTAGTACAATAGCATTAGATTCAAACACGAAATTCAAATAAGAGATTCAGTGAGAGAAAGGATGGACAAGATGGCAAAAGTAGGAATTGTGATGGGCAGTGATTCTGACCTGAAAGTAATGAGCAAGGCAGCAAAGATGCTGGAAAAATTCGGAATTGATTATGAGATGACAATCATTTCTGCACACCGTGAGCCGGATGTGTTTTTTGAGTGGGCAAAGGGAGCAGAGGACAGAGGAATTAAGGTAATCATTGCAGGAGCTGGAATGGCGGCACATCTTCCGGGAATGTGTGCAGCGCTTTTCCCGATGCCGGTTGTCGGAGTACCTCTTTCTGGAAGCAAATTAGACGGTATGGATGCGGTGTTCTCTATTATGCAGATGCCGCCAGGAGTACCGGTTGCAACAGTTGCAATTGATGGTGGAATGAATGCAGCTCTCGTTGCAGCAAAGATTCTTGCGGTATCTGATGCGGAATTGTTAAAGAAGCTGAAAGCATATACGGTAGAAATGAAAGAAGCAGTGCAGGCGAAAGCCGCACGTCTTGATGAAGTAGGTTACGAGGCGTATTAGGAGGAGAAAAGGCATGGGTATGGATTATAAACAGTCAGGCGTAGACATTGAAGCAGGATATAAATCTGTTGAACTGATGAAGGAGCATGTAAAGAAAACAATGCGTCCGGAGGTACTTGGTGGACTGGGAGGATTTTCCGGTGCATTTTCTCTGGCAAAGATTAAAGAAATGGAAGAACCTGTACTTCTTTCCGGAACAGATGGATGTGGTACAAAAGTAAAACTTGCTATGATTATGGATAAGCACGATACAATTGGTATTGATGCAGTTGCAATGTGTGTCAATGATATTGCATGTGCAGGTGGAGAGCCATTGTTCTTCCTTGATTATATTGCATGTGGAAAGAATTACCCGGAAAAGATTGCAGCAATCGTAAGCGGTGTGGCGGAAGGATGCCTTCAGTCAGAAGCAGCGCTGATTGGCGGTGAGACAGCAGAGCATCCGGGACTGATGCCGGAAGACGATTATGACCTTGCCGGTTTTGCAGTTGGCGTGTGTGATAAAAAAGATATGATCACAGGCGAGCATCTAAAAGCAGGAGATATTCTGATTGGTATGGCATCTTCCGGCGTACATAGCAACGGATTTTCTCTTGTAAGAAAAGTATTCGAGATGACAAAAGAATCTCTTGATACACAGTATGATTGTCTTGGATGTACACTTGGAGAGGCGCTTCTTGCTCCGACGAGAATTTATGTAAAAGCATTAAAGAGCATTAAAGAAGCCGGCGTGACAGTGAAGGCCTGCAGCCATATTACAGGAGGCGGTTTCTATGAAAATATTCCGAGAATGCTGATTGAGGGAACACATGCGGTCATTGAGAAGAACAGCTATCCGGTACCACCAATCTTTGGACTTCTTGCTGAGAAAGGCGAGATTGCAGAACAGATGATGTACAATACATTTAATATGGGACTTGGAATGGTACTTGCTGTAGATGCTGCTGACGTGGACAAGACAATGGAGGCAATTAAGGCAGCCGGAGACGCTCCATATGTAGTAGGACGTATTGAAGCAGGAGAAAAAGGAGTTACTTTATGTTAAGAACACTTGTGCTTGTATCAGGAGGCGGAACGAATCTTCAGGCAATTCTGGATGCGGTAGATCAGCAGGTGATTACGAATACAGAAATCGTGGGTGTAATCAGCAATAATAAAAATGCATATGCCTTGACACGCGCGGAACAAAAAGGAATTCATAATGAATGTATTTCTCCGAAAAGTTACGAGACAAGAGATGCCTTTAACGAAGCATTTCTTCAGAAAATAGATGAACTTCATCCGGATCTGATCGTGCTGGCAGGCTTTCTTGTTGTAATCCCGGAGCGGATGATCCAAAAATACAGAAACCGTATTATCAATATTCATCCGTCATTGATTCCGTCATTCTGTGGAACCGGTTTTTACGGATTAAAAGTACATGAAGGCGCACTGGCGCGTGGTGTGAAAGTGACGGGAGCTACCGTTCATTTTGTAGATGAAGGGACAGATACGGGACCGATCATTCTTCAGAAGCCGGTTATGGTGGCGGAAGATGATACACCAGAGACGTTGCAGCAACGTGTGATGGAAGAAGCAGAATGGAAGATCCTTCCGGAAGCGATCAACTTGATTGCTAATGGAAGAATCACGATTGAAGATCATAAAGTAAAGATTTCATAAATAAAATGGGAAGGCGCACGCCGATGAGAGGACGTGAGTCTTCCCAACTGTGCTTATAAGGAGGAAACAAAGATGAAAGTATTGATTGTAGGAAGCGGTGGAAGAGAACATGCGATTGCATGGAGTGTTGCTAAGAGTCCAAAAGTAGAAAAGATTTATTGTGCACCGGGAAATGCAGGAATTGCAGAATTTGCAGAATGTGTAAATATTGGCGCAATGGAATTTGAAAAGCTGGCTGCATTTGCGAAAGAGCATGAGGTAGATTTTACAATTGTAGGAATGGACGATCCGCTTGTAGGCGGAATTGTTGATGTATTTGAAGCAGAAGGGCTGCGGATATTCGGACCGCGCAAAAATGCTGCGATTTTAGAAGGGTCAAAGGGATTTTCAAAAGATCTGATGAAGAAGTACCATATTCCGACGGCAGATTATGAGACATTTACAGACGCAGATGCGGCGCTTGCATATCTGGAAACAGCAAAAATGCCAATCGTCCTAAAAGCAGATGGTCTTGCACTTGGAAAAGGGGTTCTGATCTGCCAGACGCTGGAAGAGGCAAAAGAAGGCGTGAAAGAAATCATGCAGGATAAGAAATTTGGTACTGCCGGAAACACAATGGTTGTGGAAGAGTTTATGACAGGAAGAGAAGTTTCCGTACTTTCTTTTGTGGATGGGAAAACAATTCGTACAATGACAAGTGCACAGGATCATAAACGTGCAGGAGACGGAGATACCGGATTAAATACAGGAGGTATGGGAACATTTTCTCCGAGTCCGTTCTATACAAAAGAAGTGGAAGCGTTTTGTCAGGCACACATTTTCCAGGCAACGGTAGATGCAATGCGCGAAGAAGGACGTGAATTTAAGGGAATTATCTTTTTTGGTCTGATGCTTACAGAAGAAGGACCAAAGGTACTGGAATATAATGCACGTTTTGGAGATCCGGAGACTCAGGTTGTGCTTCCACGTATGAAAACAGATATTATTGAAGTGATGGAAGCCTGTGTAGATGGAACATTGGATCAGATTCAGCTGGAATTTGAAGAAAATGCAGCAGTCTGTGTTGTACTTGCTTCTGATGGATATCCTCTTGCTTATGATAAGGGACTGCCGATTACAGGTCTGGATGAATTTAAAAAACACGAAGGATATTATTGTTTCCATGCTGGAACAAAATTTAATGAAAAGGGTGAGCTGGTTACAAATGGCGGACGTGTACTTGGAGTGACTGCGAAAGGTGCAGATTTGAAGGAAGCACGCGCAAATGCATACAAGGCAACAGAATGGGTAAATTTTGCGAATAAATATATGCGCCATGATATCGGCAAAGCGATTGATGAGGCATAAATTTCTGTGAGGGAAAAGAAAATTTAAATCTTGTAAATAAGCGCACAGTGTTATAATATAAATATAACACTGTGTGTTTTGCGTTGTGAAAAATATTTTTCGATGTCACATATGAAAAAGGGAAGATCCCAGTAAGGTTTTCGTATACAAAAGAAGGGGTGAAACAAATGTTCATCGAGATTGATTTTAACAGTGATGAAGCAATCTATATTCAGCTTCGTAATCAGATTGTTATGGGGATTGCAACATCTGCGCTTCAGGAGGGAGAAGCACTTCCGTCCGTCCGTCAGTTGGCGGATCATATCGGCATTAATATGCATACGGTAAATAAGGCATATACGGTATTAAAGCAGGAAGGATTTATTCAGCTTGACCGGAGACGGGGAGCTGTGATCGCGGTAGATGTAGATAAATTGGAAGCGATTGAAGATATGAGGGGAAAACTAAAAGTAATTCTTGCAAAAGCAAGATGTAAAAATATCAGCAGAGAAGAAGTACATGAGCTGATAGATGAGATATTTGACGAATATAAGTAGAGCAGGAGGGAATCGATGGAGTTTACAAGACAGGCAGAAGAGGTGTTGAAAGAGGCCAGAAAACAGGCCAGACAGTCAGGTCATCCATATATAGGAACGGAACATTTGCTGCTGGGATTAAGCCATGTGATCACAGGTGTGGCGGGACAGGTGCTTGCAGCAAATAAGGTTAAGGAAGAAGAAATCCACAAGATAATCGATCAGCTTGTAACAACTGTGGGAGATTATAAAGATGAGACAAATAAACCGGGAATTAGTCCGCGGTTAGAATGTATTTTAGAAGAAAGTAAGATGGAAGCACAGAAACTTCAGTCTGAAAAAGCGGGAACAGAACATATGCTTCTTGCGCTTGTTCTGGATGTAGATTGCGTGGCATCCAGAATTCTTACTACGCTTGGCATTAGTCTAAAGAAAGTGCTTCAAGATGTATTGACGGCAATTGGGGAAGATCCGAGAACCTATCTGGAAGAGAAGAATGATCCGGGGGCAGATGGTGTTCTTACACAGTATAGTACAGATTTGACGGCGGAGGCAGCAGATGGGAAATTAGATCCGGTCATCGGACGGGAGGAAGAGATTGAACGTCTAATGCAGATTCTGAGTCGGAGAACGAAGAATAATCCATGTCTGATCGGAGAGCCGGGTGTTGGGAAAACAGCAGTAATTGAAGGTCTGGCAGAGCGGATCGCGGAGGGGATTGTCCCGGATGGAATGAAGCAGAAGAGGATTATGACGTTGGATTTGTCTGCGTTGATCGCTGGCTCGAAATACCGTGGAGAATTTGAAGAACGAATGAAGCGTCTGCTTAGAGAAGTAAAATATGCGGGAAATGTTATTCTGTTTTTAGATGAGGTACACACAATTATTGGAGCAGGAGGAGCCGAAGGCGCTATGGATGCGTCAAATATTCTGAAGCCGTCTCTGGCACGCGGCGATCTGCAATTGATTGGAGCAACAACGATTGCAGAGTATCGAAAATATATTGAGAAAGATGCGGCTTTGGAACGGCGTTTTCAGCCGGTAATGGTGGAAGAACCATCTCAGGAAGAATGTATGAAGATTCTGAAAGGAATTGTATCTAAATATGAAACGCATCATCATGTTAGTGTTACAGAAGAGGCGCTTCAGGCGGCAGTACAACTTTCTGCACGCTATATCAATGACCGGAATCTTCCGGATAAGGCAATTGATATTATTGACGAGGCTTGCTCTAAAGTGAGCTTAGGAGGATTCAAAGTTCCGGAAAATATCGGAAAGATGGAAGAAGCGCTTCAGATTCTTGCAGCAGAAAAAGAAAGCTGTATTAAAAGTGGAAATATTGAGCGCGCGTCTTCTATTCACCATGAGCAGGAAGAGATGATAAAAAAACTGGAACAGATGAAAAAGCGTGCTAGTCAGGGAAATAGAAGAAAGCAGTTGAGTGTCACAGAGAATGATATTGCGTCGGTTGTATCCGCATGGACGAAAATTCCGCTGTCAAAATTAAAAGAATCTGAGAGTACAAAGTTAAGAAAATTAGAGCAGACACTCCATAAGCGTGTTGTGGGGCAGGAAGAAGCAGTAATGGCTGTGGCAAAGGCGGTAAGAAGAGGCCGGGTTGGGCTGAAAGATCCAAAAAGACCGATTGGTTCGTTCCTGTTTCTCGGACCGACGGGTGTCGGCAAAACAGAACTTTCAAAGGCATTGGCAGAAGCGCTGTTTGGCGATGAAGAAGCAATGATCCGAATTGATATGTCTGAGTATATGGAGAAACATAGTGTATCTAAGATGATCGGCTCTCCTCCGGGATATGTCGGACATGAAGACGGCGGTCAGCTGAGCGAGAAAGTGCGGCGTAATCCATATTCAGTAATCTTGTTTGATGAGATTGAAAAAGCGCATCCGGATGTATTTAACATTCTGCTTCAGGTATTGGATGACGGACATATTACGGATTCACAGGGAAGAAAGGTAGATTTTAGGAATACAGTCATTATTATGACATCGAACGCAGGAGCCAAGTCTATCATTGAACCGAAAAAACTTGGTTTTATCGTAAATGAAGATGAGGCAGCTGATTATAAGAAAATGAAATCTAATGTCATGGAAGAAGTAAAACAGCTATTCCGCCCAGAATTTTTGAACAGGATTGATGAGATTATTGTATTCCACGCATTGAATAAAGATCATATGAAGAAGATTACCGGTTTAATGTGTCGTGAATTTGCGAAGCGTGCGAAAGAATATCTTCAGATTGAGCTTCACATTCGCGATAGTGTGAAACAGTATATTGTTGAGAAAGGAACTGACCGGAAGTTTGGCGCAAGACCGCTTCGCCGCGCAGTACAGACGTATCTGGAAGATAAGATGGCGGAGGAAATTCTTGACCAGCATATTCAATCCGGAATGGATGTGGATGTGACAGTTGCAAAAGGCGAGATAAAATTTATTCCAAAGAACATAAAAAACTAGCAAAACAGAATATTTTATTATATAATAACGGTATAAAAAAGCAGTATGACAGGCGCAAAAGCGCTAACGTACAATAGGAGGAAGTAAAATGGCTGCAGTCAAAGAACTATTAAGAATAGAAGCTGATGGAGGACTTAGCTTTGGAGATTATACATTAGACTCCAAGACAAAACTGGATGGTTTTGAATATCAGGGAGATTTATATAAAGTCAAGACATTTCAGGAAATTACAAAGCTTGAAAAGAACGGTATGTTTGTATATGAATCCGTTCCGGGTACAGCGGTAGAGAACCTGAAAGTAACAGAGAATACAATCGTATTTCAGGTTTCCGGTTCGAAGGATGCACAGTTTACACTGGAGCTTGAACCGGAACAGGAATATACAGTATATATGGACGATGTGAATGTCGGCAAGATGACAACAAACCTGAGCGGAAAGCTAAGTGTCAGTGCAGAATTATCTGAGACAAAGGCGGTTTGTGTAAAGATTGTAAGAGATTAGTGAAAGAACGGAACAGGGTAAGAAAGAGGCTGCAGATTTCTGCAGCCTTATTTTGAATTTGGAGGAATATATGGCGAAAGGAAAGAAAAGTGTATTTTTCTGTCAGAACTGTGGGTATGAATCTGCAAAATGGTCCGGTCAGTGTCCGGCATGCAAAGAGTGGAATACGTTTGTAGAAGAACCGATGGAAGGAAATAAAACAGTTTCCACAGTGCGGGCAGCAAAATCAGCAAAGATTGTGACACTTCGTGATGTTTCGGTGGAGAAAGAAGACCGGATCCATACAGATATTCACGAATTAGACCGGGTACTTGGAGGCGGAATCGTGCCGGGGTCACTGATTTTAGTGGGAGGGGATCCGGGAATCGGAAAATCTACACTGCTGCTGCAGGTGTGCAGGAATTTGTCCGGTCAAAAGCGCAGTGTTCTTTATATTTCAGGAGAAGAATCGCTTCGGCAGATTAAGCTGAGAGCTGACAGGATTGGAGAATTTTCAGAGACGCTCTCACTTCTCTGCGAAACAAATCTTGACACGATTAGGAGTGTGATTGAATCCAATCGTCCGCAGATCGTTGTCATCGATTCCATACAGACGATGTACAATGAAGAAGTTGGATCAGCTCCGGGAAGCGTTTCACAAGTGCGGGAATCGACAAATGTGTTGATGCAGCTGGCGAAAGGTCTTGGCATTGTTATCTTTATTGTAGGGCATGTGACGAAAGAAGGAACCGTGGCGGGCCCGCGTGTTTTAGAGCATATGGTTGACACGGTGCTTTACTTTGAGGGAGACAGACATGCATCTTACCGGATCTTGCGAGGAGTCAAGAATCGGTTTGGTTCTACAAATGAAATCGGAGTATTTGAGATGCAGCAGACAGGACTTGTGGAAGTGGCAAATCCTTCGGAATTTATGTTAAATGGAAAGCCGGAAAATGCTTCCGGATCGGTTGTGGCATGTTCATTGGAAGGAACAAGACCGATTCTTATTGAAATCCAGGCACTTGTGAGCCGCAGCGGTTTTGGAATGCCGCGGAGAACAGCAGCGGGAACAGATTACAACCGGGTAAATCTTCTGATGGCAGTTCTTGAGAAGCGTCTTGGTATGGGGCTTGCAGATTATGATGCTTATGTCAATATCGCAGGAGGCATTAAGATGACAGAGCCGGCGATTGATCTTGGAATTGTTCTTGCGCTTGTTTCAAGTTATCGCAATCGTGTAATTAGTGATGAGACAATTGTATTTGGCGAAGTAGGGTTAAGCGGCGAAGTGCGTGCGGTCAGTATGCCGGAGCAAAGAGTAAATGAAGCAAAAAAGCTTGGGTTTACAAGATGCATTATGCCGGCAGTGTCACTGAAAACAGTTCAGGCAATCAAAGGCATCGAGATCATCGGCGTAAAGACAATAAATGAGGCGGTACAGTACATTTGATACAAATCAGATACAAAAATGCTCTATACTCTAAAGTGAATTTATATGTAAAATCATTTGCCATAAAGATAATTTCATGGAAAACGGATGAGGGAGAAAGACGATGATATCAATACTAATCGTAGAAGACGAAGCGCCAATCCGTGAGCTTTTGCGGATCAGTTTAAAAGAAGCCGGTTATGAATGTACATGTGCTGGGGACGGAGATGAAGCGGCAGACATTCTGATCCAGAAGCGGTTTGACCTTGTACTGCTCGATATTATGCTTCCGGGTGCCAATGGATATGAGCTGCTGGAATTTGTCAGACCGATGGAGATTCCGGTTATATTTCTGACCGCAAAGGGTGAAGTGGCAGATAAAGTAAAAGGGCTTCGCATGGGAGCGGAAGATTATATTACAAAGCCGTTTGAGCTGGCAGAGCTTCTTGCCAGGGTGGAGACGGTGCTGCGCAGATATCACAAGGCGGAAGAGATACTGGCGTGCGGGGCGGTCAAAGTGGATCTTCGTTCACATCGCGTGACGAGAAACAGCGAACCGGTGAGCCTGACTGCAAAAGAATATGAACTGCTTGTATTGTTTTTGCGGAATAAGAATATTGCGCTTTACCGTGACCGGATCTATGAAGAAGTCTGGCAGGAAGAATATACGGGAAATAGTCGTACAGTTGACCTTCATGTTCAGCGCATCCGCAAAAAACTCGGGTTGGAGGAGCAGATCACTGCGGTATATAAGATTGGATACCGTTTGGAGGAGAAGGAATGAAACTGTTCTGGAAAATATTTTTCAGCGTGATGGCGGTGACGACAGTTGTTTTTTGCGTCAGCGGCCACATTTTAATCTACAGTTTTTTTAAGTCGGAGCTTACACGGGAAATCGAGGAAGCTGATATGCAAAGCAAAGCATTCGGAAAATCACTGAATGTTTCTGTACTTATGCTTGAAAAAGATGGTGTTGTCTCGGATGAAGAGTTGTTGGAAGGGAGTTCAACGGTGAGCCTTGCGGATAATAAAAAGACGGTGCAGGTGAATCTGTACAGCGAGGCGGGGGAACTGCTGGAAGAGGCTGAAGAAGATGGGACTTCTGTTGACAGGGGAGTCCGGGAACTGATTCAGAAGACTGATAAAGGGAAGGAAGGATACACAATCCTTCGAGACGGAGAAAGCTATGCACTTCATTTTGTGAGCTTTCAGGAAATTGCAGAGCGCGGGCGCGGGGTGCATATTGAGCTTGTCAGAGATATTACAGGGATTTTCCAACAAAAAGACGATATGTATGAGATTTATATGCGCTGTATGTTTGTCCTTTTGGTTGTAACGATTCTGGCAGCAGCAGTTCTGACAGCGTGGATCGTGCGTCCGATCAAACGGCTTACAGCGGGTGTTAATGAATTTGCGAGAGGGAATTTCACAGAGCGGATCCAGATCACAGGGCAGGATGAATTGGGGCATCTGGCAGAGCAGTTTAACAAGATGGGTGAACGGATTAACAGCAGTATGGAAGAATTAAGGATGGCGGCCGTACGGCAGGAACAGTTTACGGGGAGCTTCGCTCATGAACTTAAGACGCCGCTCACTTCGATCATTGGCTATGCAGAAATGCTCCGGACAAGAAAGATGCCGGAGGAGACAAGAATGCAGTACGGTGATTACATTTTCCGGCAGGGAAAACGTCTGGAGTCACTGGCAAAGAAAATGATGGATATTACTGTGCTTGAAAAAGCAGAGATTCAGAAGAAAAATATATGGGTTCCGGGATTTCTGGAAGAGATTGCAGGTGAGATGGCGCCAGTATGTGAAAAGCATACTGTCCATCTGTCAGCGAATGCGCAGGATGATCTTATGCTGCGTGCCGATCCGGAACTTTTAAAATCTGTGATTCTGAATCTGATTGATAATAGTATAAAAGCGCTTGAGAGGGAAGGAAAAATCTGGATAACAGCAGAGGGAAAAGAGCATATCATTGAGATTGCTGTCATAGATAATGGAAAGGGCATTGCGAAAGAGGATCTTCCGCGAGTGACAGAAAGTTTTTTCATGGGTGATAAGTCGAGAAAGAATGATGGCAGCGGAAGCGTGGGACTTGGCCTTGCAATCAGCAGGCGGATTGTGGAACTGCATCATGCGAAGATGAAAATCAGCAGCAAAGAAGGCATTGGAACGAAAGTTATAATACAGTTTCCGGAAGTACGATGAGGCAGGTGGGAAAAGATGAAAGGAAAATATATATTAGCGGCAGGGGGAGCGATGCTTGTCATTGCCGGATGCATTTTCTCACCATTTCTTGCATCGAAAATCCAAAATGAGAGGATTCTGAACAATATCGTTATAAAAGAAGATAGGAAGGAAGAAGAAAACACGCTCAGTTTTCCGGAGAAAATTGCGTTGTACGCCAAAGGAAGTACGATTACCTATCAGAATGAAAAGCATAGTATCCCGGTTATTTCAGATTCGGATATTTGGCAGGAAGACGACGGAATTTCTGTGGAAGGGATCGAGCAGATCTGTATCGCGGCAGAGCAGGAGCTTCAGACATTGAAAGCGCTTGGGATTTTACCAAAGGAATACCAAGTAGAACTTCCCCGCGGGGAAAAATGGTATAGGATCGAGACCTTTACCGATAAACAGGCAAACTGGGTAACCGTATATCAGATTGAGGTGTCAGGGACAGATTATGGATATCTCTCGCTCAGTATCGAAAAAGAAAGTGGGAAGATCATGGAGTTGTATGTAGACACTGTACAAGATAACAGTATGAAACTCTCATTTGAAAAAATGAGGGAGGCGTGGGGAGAATACATCGGTATGCGTCCAGCAGAGAAGGAGAGAAAAAATCTTTCGGGTGCAGTGGAGGAAACAGAACTGGATGGAAAGGGCATTGTATGTGATTACGGAAAAGATATGCAAGTATCTTATTATTTATACCGTGGAGAAAAAACAATCGAGATCAGTACAGTTTGCAAAGATGATACAAGTATGAGGTAAGTTGGAAACAGACTTCCGCTATGATGATTCTATCAAAAACAGAGGTGATAGATATGAAACGGCGGAAGGAAAAACGGGAATACAGAAAACGGCTTGTGAGAAATGTTTTCTGTGCATTCACGGGAGTATTTTTTTTGATAGCAGGAGCTGCAATGCGAAACGACAATATGCGGAAACAGGAAGGGAATTCCAAAGAAGAAATCTTGTTCGGTACACTTTCAGAAGGAGAGAAAACGAAAGTGAAAAAGAAGCGTGCAGTAACATGCATCTTGCAGAACCCGGAACTCCCGACAGGGTGTGAGGCAACTGCGGGGACAATGCTTCTGAAAGCCTACGGATATGAGACAGATAAGATGGATGTAGCTGGAGCCATGAAATGTCTGCCGCTTATCGAGCGGGATGGGCGGCTCTATGGTGGACATCCGGATGAGGTGTTTGTCGGTGATCCGGAAGAGGTTTCGAGTTATGGAGCATTTCCGAATGTGTTGGCAGAAGCGATGCAGCAGGTAATTGACAGAGAAGGTGCAAGGCACAAAGCAGTGCCGCTTTATCACAAATCAGAAGAAGAGCTTCTGGAGCTTGTAGATACGGGCATTCCGGTCTGTATCTGGTCTTCTAGCAAAAACTTAGAAATTGAGCACAGAAGAGGCTGGTATCTTATTCGAGACGATGTCTATACAGATGATTATTTCGAGTGGCCGTCGAACGAACATGTTCTTGTCCTTGTCGATTATGACGAAGACGAAGTGACGGTATGCGACCCGCAGGAGGGTGTTGTCAGATACCCGCGGGAATCTTTCTTCCGGCATTACAGGCAGGTAGGGGAGTACGCGCTTATTCTGGAAGAAAAATAAATCGCTGTGCAGGAAAACCATAAGAATATCTGTTATAAAATATTTCCGGGGATGAAAAAATCTCCGGAAATTTTTCTATGCACAGGAGACTTTTCCGGACGCATATTTTTGTACCGGATTCCAATTTGTACGATGTTCTAATTGCTATTTGAAGATGGAAATTATATAATTAAAATAGTGAAAACAAAAGAGAATGAGGAGGGTGAAAATGAATTCGTTTCAATTTATTATGCAGTATGTGAAGAAATTCCGCATTCAGTACATCGTCGGAATTATTACGTTATTTGTTGTAGATTTTGCGAATCTGTTCATTCCGAAAATGACCGGTACGATCACAGACGGCCTGACTGCGAGGACAATGGGGTGGGATGGTGTAAAGTCATGTTTGCTGACGCTGTTTTTGCTCGGAGTGACACTTGCAGTCGGCAGATTTTTGTGGCGCTATTTTCTCTTCGGATCGGCAAGAGCGATTGAACGGGAACTGCGAAATGAAATGTTCCGGCATCTGGAAGAGATGAGCGTAGAATATTACAACGAGCATAAAACAGGAGATCTGATGACACGTTTTACAAGTGATCTAAACGCGGTGCGTATGTCCATCGGGCCGGCGGTTATCTGCGTGTTTGATGCAGTTGTAATGACGATCATGGTTATTTGTCAGATGATGCTTTATGTCGATGTAAAGCTGACACTCATTGCAATCATTCCCATGTTTCTTATCTGTGTCGGGGAAATCTATTACGGAAAAGTGATGCACAGGCGTTTTCGCAAGCGCCAGGAAGCGGTGTCGGATTTGACAGATTTTGTGCAGGAAAGCTTTTCCGGAGTCAGAGTTGTTAAGGCGTTTGTGCAGGAGAAAGCACAGCGGTACGCATTTGCGAAAGAAAATAAAAATACAATGGAGCGCAATCTTGATGTGGTGCGTCTTCAGTCAGTAATCATGCCGCTTCTTGATGTTATCATTGGCCTGTCAACACTGGCTGCACTTTTATACGGTGGTTATCTGGCACTTGCCGGAGATATTACGCTGGGGCGCTTTGTTGCATTTAACCAGTATATTAATATGCTTGTCTGGCCGATGCTTGCCTGCGGAGATGCAATTAACATGTTCTCACAGGGAGCAGCGTCCATTAAGCGTATCCAGGAAGTCCTGGAAGAAAAGCCGGAGATCTTTGACCGTGAGGACGCGGAAGATATTGAGAAAATAAAAGGCAATATCAGATTTTGTGATCTGACATTCATTCACCGCGGACATAGCGAGCCGACACTCAGGCATATATCTCTTGATGTACCTGCCGGAACAACGCTTGCGGTCATCGGGCGTACCGGAAATGGAAAGTCAACACTTGTGAATCTCCTTCTGCACCTCTACAATACGAAGCCGGGCATGATTTTGATCGATGGGAAAGATATTAATGCTATTTCTTTAAAAACGCTTCGGGAAAATATTGCGTATGTGCCTCAGGATAATTTTCTGTTTTCAGACACGCTGAAATCCAACATTGCATTTGGGGCAGAAGAGGAAGATATGGATGCAATTGTGCGGGCAACGGAATCTGCCTGCATTCACGAAAATATTGTTGCATTTCCGGATGGATATGAAACGATTGTCGGAGAGCGCGGTGTAACACTATCCGGCGGACAAAAACAGCGAAGCTCAATTGCGCGTGCCCTTATGAAAGATGCGCCAATCTTAATTTTGGATGACGCGCTGTCGGCAGTTGATACGAAAACAGAAGAACATATTTTGACAAATCTCAGAAAAAACCGTGCAGGTAAGACAACCATTCTGATTGCACACCGCATTTCGACAATCCAGAACGCGGATATTATTATGGTGCTGGAAGACGGGGAAGCGAAAGAAATCGGAAACCATGATGAACTGATGGCGCAGAAGGGGATTTATCATGATATGTTTGAAAAGCAGCAGCTTGAGGCAGCAAAGGGAGGTGAGATCTCATGAAACGTTTATTATCTTATCTGAAACCGCATAAATGGGTCATGACGATCGCGACAATCCTTGTTCTTGGAATTATTGTTGTGGAATTGTACCGCCCGATTATTATTGGCGATGCAATTGATGATTATATTAACGGTTATTATCATCCGTATATAGAGACAGAAAAGACAGATGAAGATGCAGTGTCTTATCACGGTATCTATCTGGAACGATATAATGGAAAACCGAAAAGTGACGGGAAGTATTATCAGATTTTTCTATATCACGACAAATACTATATGGCAGAAGAAATCAATGCAGATGAGTGCCGCGAGTTAAAAGAAGGAGAAAATAGCGTGCTGAAGACATATGTGGATGCAGGCGCACCGCTCCTTTTGCGCGATGAGCTGACAGAACTTAGGCAAAGTGATTTTCATGGGATTCTTCTTGCGGCAGGCGTTTATCTTCTGATGCTGGCGCTTGGGTTTATGTTAAATGCGGTAGATACATGGATGCTCCAGAAAATGGGACAGAATATCATTTACAAGATGAGAGAAGAAGTATTCGCTCATATCCATAGTTTGTCGCTGAATTTTTTTAATACAACTCCGGTCGGAAAACTTGTCACGCGTGTTTCAAACGATACCGAAGCAATCAACGAGCTGTTTTCGACGATCCTTGTGAAGCTGTTTAAAAATATTGTGAAGATTATCGGCTATGCCGTTGTCATGCTTTCCATTGATGTGCGGATGGCGGGAATCTCATTTCTGCTTTTACCGCTTGTTACGGTACTTACGTTTGTATTCCGATTTTTGTCAAGAAAGGCGTACCAGATTACAAGAAATAAAATTACAGAACTGAATACATTTCTGTCAGAGCATATTTCCGGTATGAAGCTGATCCAGATTTTTGCGAGGGAAGAAGAACGATATCGGAAGTTTGAAAAGAAATCGTATGAGCTGTACCGGGCAAACTGGCGTGAGACGATGACATTTGCTGTATTTCGGCCATCGATCTATCTTGTATCAATCGCGGCAATGGTAATCGTGATTGGAACCGGAAGCAAGTCAGTGCTTGACGGAACACTGTCACTTGGTACATTATTTATTTTCATTACCTATATCAGTTCCTTCTTTGAACCGATACAGGAGCTGGCAGAGCAGTTTGGTACGCTCCAGTCTGCCCTTGCTTCTGCGGAGAAGATTTTTGCAATTCTCGATGAAAAGCCGGAGATTGTGAATCCGCCACAGCCAAAATCAATCGATATCAAGGGAAAGATTGAGTTTCGTCATGTGTGGTTTGCATATGAGAAGGATGATTATATCCTAAAAGATGTAAGCTTCGTGATCGAGCCTGGACAAAAAACGGCATTTGTCGGGGCAACAGGCGCTGGAAAGACATCGATCCTTAATCTGATCGGAAGGTATTTTGATATTCAGAAAGGACAGATCCTTCTGGACGGCGTTGATATTCGGGAGATTGATACCGATGTGCTGAGAGGAGCTATCGGGCAGGTGCAGCAGGATGTATTTATTTTTACCGGAGATATTAAGGGAAATATTACACTGAACAATGACAAGATATCGTTGGAGCAGGTAAAAGCAGCAGCCAGAACAGTAAATGCTGATTCCTTTATCGAAAAACTTCCGGGCGGTTATGATGAACCGGTAACGGAGCGGGGAAGTACCTTTTCAGCCGGACAGCGGCAGCTTTTGTCTTTTGCGAGAACGCTTGCCTATGATCCGAAAATCCTTGTACTGGATGAAGCGACAGCGAATATTGATACGGAAACAGAGAGTTTGATTACAGATGCACTTTCCAGACTGATGAATGGTCGTACAACAATTATGGTTGCACATCGTTTGTCAACGATACAGCACGCAGATCAGATTATTGTTATGCATAAAGGACAGATCCAGGAATCAGGAACACATCAGGAGTTGTTGAAAAAGGGCGGTATGTATAAAAACCTGTATGATCTTCAGATTGTGTAGTATAAAAAGTATATAAAGGACAGTGTGCCAATGCAGATAAGGCGGCAGGGAAAGCATATGATTATGTTATCCCTGCCGTCGATTTTTTTATGCCGGAGTTTCGTCCTCGTATTTGTGTCGGTGTGATTCAATCAGAGCTGCATCGGCAAAATAATTGATCTTCATTGCATCTTTCACTTCATCAAGTGTCTCTGCTGCAATGGCGCGCGCCTGCTCACTGAGAAATTTCTATACTGTAACATCGGGGGAGAATGGTGTCAAGAATTATGATTTGCTTAGGGAATATTTCCGCAGTGCATTTGACAGAGTTTCAGAAAAAAATGATGTAAAATCTTTGTAAAATATTTGAAAAAAATGAGATTGACATGGCAAAGGTAACATGCTAGAATAGAATCACTGTAGACATGACAGGATCTGACAAATATTTATAAATATCCAATTCAAATAGCGAATTGAAAAAATATTAAAAAAGATGTTGACATGCAAACAGTGATATGATATTATAAATGAGCTGTCGCAAAGACAACAAGAACTTGAAAAAATAAAATAAAAAAGTTCTTGACAAAGCGAATCAGTTATGATAAACTGGATGAGCTGTCAAACGACAGAGAACCTTGATAACTAAACAATAGACAACAACCCTGAAAGTTTCTTTAAAGAGATTTCAGAACGAGTTGGACACAAAAGTCTAACGACCTAAAAACAGTAATTATGGATGAATTAGCTAGCAGTTGATTCGCCAAGAAC
>JAGZJD010000068.1 GCA_018365895.1 Lachnospiraceae bacterium
TATAATGCCGGAACAGAGATAAAAAGCGGGACTTATCGTATCGTAATGACAGCAACGTATATTGTGTGTTTTTTTCTTATGCAGCAACGTATGCCGATTTTGATTTTTGGTATCCTGACGATGGTGTTCTTTGTTCTATATGGTATTGTGGCGAGTATTCTGGTTTTCCGTTTTGCACCGAAAACCTTTAAAATTCGCAACTAGTGGAAATAATACCACAGAAACAACTGGTTATAACCAGTGCTTTCTGTGGTATTATTTGTTTTTGAGGGAATTATTATAAAATATGTGAAAAATGCACAAAATATAATGCGGATATTAGGATATAATTCCAATATTGACGAAAAATCAAGTTTGATATAATATAAACTCATAAGATACATCATAACCAGTTGATAAGTGGATATAACCAGTTAATAACTGGTAAGTATAAAGGAGGGCGTTTCAATGGATGAAATTAAGGCTCCAAAGTATTACATTGTAAAGCAGGATATTATTAAGCGGATTAATGATAATACTTACAAGGAACACGAAACGATTCCGAGTGAAAGGGACTTAATGGCGATGTTCGATGTAAGCAGAATTACAGTTCGAAAAGCAATTGAGGAACTTGTAAATGAAGGTTACCTGTACCGGGTGCACGGGAAAGGAACTTATGTAAAGGGGGAAGGAGAGCAAAATAATTTAGTATCTATCACAAGTTGTACTGAGGACATTGAGAGATTGGGACATACACCACGCAGAAAAGTTCTTAATAAAAGTGTGATAGAAGCAGATGCAAAACGAAAAAATGTTTTGAATTTAAGTGAAGATGATGAAAAGATTTTTAGTCTTTCAAGAATTTATTACGCAGATGATGAACCGGTGAATTATACGCGTACATATTTACCGTATAAGTATTTTCCAGACATTGAGTTGTTTGATTTTTCTCGTGTATCTTTATATAAGATTTTGGAAGAAAAATACAATGTTAAGATTACAAAAGCAACTCGAACAATCGAAGCTATTAGTGCACATGATGAGCTGATTGATTATTTGGATGTGGAAGAGAACGTTCCACTATTACAGTTTTGCTGTACAACATACGGAATTGTGAACGGAAAAGAAGTAGCTATTGAATATTTCAAATGTTGTTACAGAACAGACAAATTTAAATTTTATATTTACCAGGCAAGATAGGTAAAGTACGGACAAATTAAAGGAGAAGGAAAATGAAAAAAAGAGCAAGCGTTTTAATTACGGCACTTGTTTTATTAAGTGCAACCATTTTTACGGGATGTGGCAAAGGTGGAGACAATTCTGAAGGAAAAAATAGTGATTTAAGGGTTGCAGTTGTTTGTTCAGGATCTGGACAGAATGATAATGGATACAACCAGTCAGCATGTGAAGAAATCAAAGAAATGTCTGAAGAGGTTGGATGCGAATATAAAATCATTGAGCCTGCAAATGGTGTTCCGGAAGCATTAGAGACATTGGCAGATGATGGATATAATTTGATTTTCACATTAGAATATGACTTTGATGCATTAATTAAAGGAGTTGGTGGATCAGAACCAATCGCAGCACAGTATCCTGATACAACATTTGTAGTATTTAATGATAATCCAAATGTGGATGAAAGCGGTGAAACAATTCATGACAACGTAATTTCCGTATTATTCGATGTTCATGAAGCTTCTTATCTTGCTGGATACTTGTCCGTTCAGGTAAATGAAAATATGGATAAATTATTTGATGCTTCTTATGGATTAACTCCATTAGACGAAGCAAGAGGAATTGGATTTATCGGAGGAACAAACTCCAATGGTATCCTTGTTTATTCTTATGGATTTATTGAAGGAATTAATGCAGCAGCTGCAGAGTATGGTGCAACTTATGATTACTACACAAAATATGATGCAGGATTTACAGACTCTGCGTTAGGAAGTACAGTAGCAGAAACATTTTATGATGAAGGGGCAAACGTAGTATTTGCAGATGCCGGAGTTGTAGGTGATGGTATTACAGCGAAAGCAAAAGAATTAGGAAAAATTGCAATCCAGACAGATGCTAACTTAGATGCTCAGCAGCCAGGACACGTTCTTACAAGTGTATTGAAGATTACAGGTGTTCCTGTTGAGACTATTACAAAGGCTTATGCAGATGGAAAGATTAACGAAATGGAAAGATTCCAGACATACAACCTTGCATCAGGCGCTACAGGAATTACCGACCTCGAAGAAATGGGTAAACATGTTCAGGATCAGGAAGTATGGAATGAAATCAAAGAAAAGGTTCAGACAGTAAGTGACAAGATTTCCAGTGGAGAAATTAAAGTTACAAACAAACAGTTAAACGAAGAGTTTGATGAGGCTACATGTCCGAACGTTGTAATTAAAACAAATTAATTTATTTGAGGGTGTCTCAAAAAGAAATGTGTTACAAAGCGCGCAAAGTACTTTGGGGCACCCTTATTTTACCCAAAAATAAGGAGATTCACCTATGAGTATTATTATAGAAACAAAAAATTTGACAAAAAAGTTTGGGGATTTTATTGCAAATAATAATATCAATATACAAGTGGAGAAGCAAGAAATCAAATGTATTGTTGGTGAAAACGGAGCCGGTAAATCTACATTAATGAATATGTTATACGGTGTACATAAACCTACAAGCGGAAAGATTTTATTGAACGGAAAAGAGCTTGTAATGAATTCCCCTACAGATGCAATTCGAAATGGAATTGGAATGGTTCATCAGCATTTCAAACTGGTACCTAGCTTGAGCGTGTATGAAAACATTTTACTTGGAAGCGAGATTACCAAAAGAGGGTTGATTGATCGAAGAGTTGAAATTGAGAAAGTTAAGAAATTAATTGAACAGTATCATTTTCAGATTGATCCAATGGATAAAATTCAGGACATTTCAGTAGGTCTTTGCCAGCAGGTTGAGATTTTAAAAATGTTATATCGTAATGTTGATATTCTGATTTTGGATGAGCCTACAGCTGTTCTTACACCACAAGAAGTTGATCAGTTGATGGAAAACCTGATGGCACTTCGTGATCAGGGAAAAACAATTATTGTTATTACACATAAATTACGTGAAGTTATGTATATGGGTGATAGCGTAACAGTTATTAAGAGTGGTCAGGTTATCGGTAATGTGAAAACCAAAGATACCAATGAAACAGAACTTGCACAGATGATGGTTGGACGTGATGTTGTATTGACTGTTCGAAATGAGGCAGGACCAAAACCCCAGGATGTGGAAGCATATCGCGTAGAAAATATCTGTACAGTGAATGATGCAAATCAGGAAATTCTCCATAATGTTACATTGTCTGTGAAAAAAGGTGAAGTTCTTGGTATTGCAGGGGTAGAGGGAAATGGACAAAGTGAACTGATTAAAGTATTAACCGGTGTTATGGAAGTAACAAAAGGAAAAGTTACTTTGAACGGAAAAGACGTAACAAATGCATGGCCGGATAAATTAAGAAAGTTTGGTATCGGAATTATTCCGGAAGACCGTTATGCACAGGGATTATGTAAGGATATGTCAATTCCGGAAAACTGTATTGCAGGATATTTTGACACCCATGATGTTTGTAAAAAAGGTGTGTTGAAGGGACGTAAGATTAGGCAGTTATGTGATGACTTTATTGAAAAATATGATATTCGTGTATCTGATAAATACGGTCTTATTTCTCAGCTCTCAGGAGGTAATGCACAGAAGGTTATTATTGCCCGTGAGTTTGAAAATAATCCAGACTTAATCATCGCTTGTCAGCCAACACGAGGAGTTGATATTGGTTCTATTGAATTTATTCACAGACAATTACTGGCGCTTAGAAATTCCGGAAAAGCAGTTCTTTTGATTTCCAGTGAGTTATCAGAAATCATGAGCCTTTCAGACAGAGTTGCGGTTATGTACAAAGGTGGAATTATCGGTGAGGTGGATCCATCAGTTACATCTTCTGAAGAAATCGGATTGCTGATGGCAGGCGCAAAGATGAAGGGAGGAGAATAAGGTGACCCAGAAAAAATCAAGTCATATTGGACCTAAAATTGTAAATACATTGCTTCCGGTTGCCTTGGCATTTTTTATTGGAGGAATCATCATTGCTTGTATCGGTGAAAATCCACTGGAAGCATATCAGATTATGTTAGGAAAGTCTCTTTTTACAGCAAAAGGATTTTTGAATACATTACATTATGCATCACCTTTGTTATTAACAGGTCTTGCAATTGCAATTACATTTAAAGCGAATATTTTTAACATGGGTGTTGAAGGACAATTGCTGCTCGGTGGATTTTTCTCCGGTATTGTTGGTGCATCTATGGATTTGAACAGTCCACTTCTTCAGAAGTTAATCTGTATCTTAGTTGGAATGGTATGTGGTGCTTTATTTGCACTTGTACCTGCAATCTTAAGAGCCTACTTCAGAGTAGATGAAATGGTAGTAACATTGATGCTGAACTACGCAATGATTAAAGTATTAGAGTATTTATCCTCCGGTCCATTCAGAGAAGCAGGATCAGGATATGTTTGTACTCCAATGATTAAAGATGGAGCAATGTTTAAGCGTCTGAATATCGGAAATTCACGTTTGACAATGTTTTTCTTTATTGCTTTGGCTGTATTGATTTTTATGACATTTGTAATGACAAGAACCCGTCTTGGAATGGAAATTACAGCAATTGGTAAAAATCCAGATTTCGCAGAAGCAACTGGTATGAGAGTTCGCAGAAAAATCATTGTTTTGATGTGTATCAGTGGTGCTTTGGCTGGTCTTGCCGGAGCAGGTCACATGATGAGCGAGAAATTCAAATACACATTAGGATTTTCAGGAACAACCGGTCTTGGATGGGATGGTATGTTGATTGCATTACTTGGCAGACATAATCCGGTAGGAATTTTGCTGGCAGCAATCTTCTACAGTGCTTTGAAGACAGGTGCAGATAATATCAATATGTATACTTCAGTTCCGAAAGAAATTGTTGGTGTATTACAGGGATTAATTATTCTCTTCTTAGCAGTACAATTCATAGATGAAAGATTTGGACTGAAAGAGAGATTTATGAAGTTGAAAAACAGAAAGGAGGAAGCATAGAGATATGATCGGTGGAATTTTATATGACTCAATATATCATGCAGTTCCAATCTTGCTTTGTGTATTAGGTGGAATTTTCGCATACAAGGCAAATGTATTGAATATTGCTCTTGAAGGTATGATGCTGGCAGGTGCTTTCATTTCTGTATTAGTTTCCTTTAAAACAGAAAATATTGTTTTGGGCTATGTGGCAGCTGTGGCAGTTTGTTTACTGATTGGTTTGATTTTTGCATTCTTTGGAGTAACCTGCAAAGGAAATGTTATTATCATAGGTCTTGCAGTGAATATGTCGATTACAGCAATTGCAGGATTTGCATTACAGCTTATGAATTCAGCAAACATTAAACTTAGTTTTACAAATGCAGCGGCATTTAAAATTCACATCCCAATTATTAAAGATATTCCAATTATCGGGGAAATTTTAAGCGGACACACAATTATTACTTATGTGTCATTTATCGCAATCGTATTGATTTGGTTCTTGATGTACCGTACAAAATTTGGAATTTATGTACGAGTAGTTGGTGAGAATGAAGATTCTGCAAAGAGTCTTGGTTTAAACACAAATAAATACAGATATCTTGCAATTTTATTAGGTTCTTTCTTCTGTGCACTTGCAGGAATTAACCTGGCACTTGAGCGTATGACAATCTTTACAAATAATATGACAGCAGGACGAGGATTTATCGCTATCGCTGCAATTTACTGCGGCAGAGGAGACCCGTTATCTTGTTCCTTCTATGCAATTATTTTTGGATTGGCCAGAGCGTTAGCTGTAAACTTGAGTTTGTATGCAGGTGCGGCAGCAGCAGTATTTGATGTAATTCCATACGTGGTTATGAGTATTGTATTAACTGTTGTTTCAATTGTTAAATATCGAAATCGAAAGATTCGTGGAATTTAAAGAGGGATAAGCAATGAGTAAGTCAGCATTAATTATTGTGGATATGGTTCGTGATTTTACAGATCCGGAAGGACTTGTATATTATCCACAGAACAGAGAAATTCTTCCGCAAATTAAAAAAGTATTGGATAAATGTAGAGAAAAAGATGTTTTAGTTGTATTTATGCAGCATTGTAACAGAAAAGGAAAAGTGGATAGAAAAGCGCAGGCTATGCGTCCAAACTGTATTGAAGGAACATTTGGAATTGAGATTGATCCTATGCTTCCGGTAGATGAAGAAAAAGATTATGTCATTCAAAAAAGAAGATACAGCGGTTTCTTTGCAACAGATTTGGATCTTGTTCTCAGAGAGAATGGTGTTGAGAATGTAATCATTGTAGGGACAAAAACAAACTGTTGTATTCGAGCAACTGTAACGGATGCATTTTATCTGGATTATGAGCCATACGTAGTTAGAGAATGTGTAGCAACAAATTCTGATGTAGTTAATGAAGTTCATCTGACAGATATTGATAAATATCTCGGACATGTGGTTGATATGGAAACACTTTTTAAGATGCTTGACGATGGACAGTTATAGGAGGTAGGCATGAAAACAGATGTATTGACAAGTGGTTATGTGAGTATGGATCACATTATTAAAATTGATACACCGGCACGAGTTGGATTTACTTCTCTTGTTACAAATAAATCCAATGCACAGATTTTCTATGGAGGATGTTCTGTTAACATTGCTTACGCACTTTGCCACCTTGGAATGTGTGCAAAGCCAGTGCTTCGTGTAGGTGGTGATTACGAAAGTAATGGTTTTAAGAAATTTCTGGAAGACGGAAATGTTCCGTTAGATGGAATTACAAAACTTCCAGAGGAAGCTACCAGTGTATGTTATTTAATTCAAGATAGCAATAACGACCACATTACAATTTTCTATCCAGGGGCTATGGATGGAAAATATGCACAGCCATTGGAAGATGAATTATTTGAAGATACCAGACTGGGTGTGATTACAGTAGCTGCAAGAAAAGATAATGAAGAATTTTTTGAGAAATGTAAAAAGCACGATGTACCTGTTGTGTTTGGTATGAAAGATGATTTTGATGCATTTCCGGAAGAATTTTTGAAACGACTTCTTACAGAAAGTAAAATCATTTTCACAAATGAGGTAGAACGTGAAATTATCGAAAAAATTTACGGATTTAAAGATATTACAGAACTGTTTGAAATCGGAGAGGTAGATATTATTGTAACAACGCTTGGTAAAGATGGCAGCATTTGTTATATCCGTGAAGGAGACGGAATTCGGCAGGAAAAAATTGGAATTTGCAAAGTTGAAAATGTTATAGATGCAACAGGCTCCGGAGATGCATATATGGCTGGATTTATATATGGATATTTAAATGGATATAAACCGGAAGAATGTTGCAGACTTGGAGGAACATTATCTTATTTCATTTTGCAGGCAGAGGGATGCTGTACAAATGCTCCAACAGAGGAACAGCTTTTAGAGAAATTCAAATCATTTGAATAAGAAAGGCAGGAGAAGATATGAGTACATTATATATGGGTGCGGATAAGGAAACAATTGGAAAGTACGTTCTGTTTTCCGGAGATCCATGGAGAGTTGAAGTTGTTAAAAAATATTTGGATAATCCTAAAAAAGTAGCGTTTATGCGTGAATTTAACACCTATACAGGAACCTATAAAGGAGTTGAAATTACTGTAACATCAACAGGAATCGGAGCTCCATCAGCAGCAATTGCTATGGAAGAAATGTATGAAGCAGGTATGGAAGTTGCGGTTCGTATGGGAACAGTTATGTCCATGCAGGATGATATGTTAGGACATTTTCTGATACCAATTGCAGCAATCAGACGTGAAGGTACAAGTAGCGCTTATGTAGAAGCAGGTTATCCGGCAGTTGCAGATATTGATTTGGTAAATGCAATGAATGAAACTGTTACACAGATGGGTAAGCGTTATTTAAATGGTTTGAACTGTACAATGGACGGATTTTACAGTCATATGCATGATTCTCGTTTTTCTAAAGAATGGGGTAGAGATATGTCCAAGACATTTGAAGAGGTGAAAAAACTTGGTGTTACAGGAATTGATATGGAATCTTCCTGTATGTTGACACTGGGAAGATTAATGGGTGTTAAAACCTGTATCTTAACAATGGTTACAGTTTTAGAAAATTTGAAAGAAACTCTGAAAGGACAGGATCGTACAGATGCAGAAGATCTGCTTTGCAGAACTGCCCTGGAAGGTATTTATAATTATCATACAAAAAATAATAAATAAAAAATTTATGGGAGGTAAGTAACATGGAAAAAGAATTATTTACAAACGGATCACAGACAGTTATCGGAATGGTACATTGCCTGCCTTTACCAACAACAGCCGGATTTGACGGAAACTATCAGAAAATCCTTGCTCAGGCAGTACAAGATGCAATCACATTGGAAAAAGCAGGTGTTGATGCTGTAATTGTAGAAAATATGGGAGATACACCGTTTTCAGCGACTTTAAATAAAGCGCAGCTTGCAGCTTTAACAGCAGCTACATTTGCAGTAAAAAATGCAGTAAACATTCCGGTTGGTGTAGATGCGGCTTTTAACGACTGTGAAGCAAATATTGCAATTGCGGCAATTACAGGAGCTTCTTTTATCAGAGTTCCAGTATTTGTAGATACGGTTCTTTTTACAGACGGCGTGATTAATCCATGTGCAAAGAAATGTATGGAATATCGCAAGGTGATGGGAAAAGAAGATATCAAGGTTATTGCTGATGTTCAGGTAAAACATGCCCACATGCTTCTTCCATATATTACAGTTGAACAGTCTGCAAAAGAGGCTGTGGACAATGGTGCAGATGGAATTATTGTAACAGGAACACAGATTGGTGAGGAAACACCGCTTGATCTTATTAAGAGAGTGAAAAGTGTTGTGAAGGTTCCGGTATTTGCAGGAAGCGGAGTGAAAGCCGAAAATATAAAAGACCAATTGCAGATTGCAGATGGAGCGATTATCGGCTCAAGCTTAAAGGAAGGCGGAATTCTTACAAATCCAATTTCTTATGACTTAGTGAAAAAAGTATTAGATGCATTAAATGCATAATAAAAAAATTTAAGAAAATCAGAAGGGAGATTAATTATTATGATGAGACCAATGAAACTGGCAGGTTCTGAATTAATGTTTGGAGAAGGCTGCTTAGAATATATTAAAACAATTGATGCAAAAAAGGTTAGTATCGTAGTCGGTGGAAAAAGTATGGAAAGAAGCGGAATGCTGGCAAAAGTAGAAGGATATTTCCATGAAGCCGGAGCTGAGACTATGGTAGTAAAAGACATAGAACCAGATCCTTCCTTTGAAACAGTTATGCGCGGAGCAAATGAAATGTTAGCGTTTGAACCGGACTTGATTGTAGGTCTTGGTGGTGGTTCTGCAATGGATGCTGCAAAAGCAATGTGGATTTTTTACGAACATCCAGAATTAAAAACAATGGAATCCGTACTTCCTCCAAATCCATTCCCAACACTCCGTAAAAAAGCAAGAATGTGCTGTATTCCATCTACAAGTGGAACAGCAAGTGAAGTATCCAGATCTATCGTTATTTCTGATAATGCAACAGGTTTAAAACACGGACTTGGAAATATGGAAATGATGCCGGATATTGCAATTTGTGATCCGGAAGTTACAGCTTCTATGCCAGCTAAGATTACAGCTGAAACAGGTATGGATGCTTTGACACATGCGTTAGAAGCACTGGCATCCACAAGAGCAAATTATGTATCAGATATTCTTGCAACACAGTCAGCTATTGATATTATGGAAACACTTCCGATTGCATACGAAAACGGAGCAGATATGCATGCAAGAGAAATTATGCTTCAGGCTTCTATGGTAGCCGGTATGGCATTTACAAATGTATCTCTTGGTATTGTTCATTCTATGGCTCACACTCTTGGAGGAATGTTCCATGTAGCACACGGATTAGCAGATGCAATTCTTCTTCCATATATAATTCGTTATAATTCAACAGATGCAAAAGCGAAAGAAGTTTATGATACATTTGCTAAGAAGGTCGGAGCTGAAAACTTATATGAAGCAGTAGAAAAATTGAATAAGAGACTGAATATTCCATCCTGCTTGCAGGAAGTTATTCCAGACGAGGCGGCATTCGTAGAAAAATTAGATGAAATGGCTGCATTGGCTAAAGCAGATGGATGTACAAAGACAAATCCAATCATTCCTGAATTAGAGGAATTTAAAGAATTATTTATGAAAGCATACAGAGGAGAATAAAAAATGGAAATTATTTGTTATTTATCAAATGGATACCCAACAATTGAAGCAAGTTATAAAATTGCACATGAATATGCAGATGCAGGATGCAAGATGATGGAAGTGGATTTTCCTTCCAGAAATCCATATCTTGAGAGTGGCTTTTTAAAAGCTAGAATGGGAAAGGCTTTAGAAGCATGTGATGATTATGATAAATATATGGAGTCTATCATTCGATTGAAAAAAGAGCTTCTGGAAATAAAAATGCTTGTATTAGCTTATGAAAATACAGTATTAGAAATCGGAACAGAGAAATTCATTAATTTCTGTCTGGAAAATGATTTGAAAGATATTCTTCTTGTTGGATTATCTAATAATGAAGTAAAAGATCAGATTATTGAAGCTGGACTTCAGGTTTCCTGTTATGTAGAATATCATCTTCCACAGGAAGAGATTGAACTTGCTAAAAAATCAAATGGATTTGTTTATCTTCAGGCAAAACCTTATGAAACACAGGAAAAAAATGAAAAATATCCAACATTGAAGGATTGTGTACAGTATTTAAGAGAGTGTGGAATTGACCGCCCGATTTATTGTGGTGTTGGTGTTCACGCACCGGAAGATGTAAAACTTGTAAAAGAAGCTGGCGGAGATGCTGCCTTTGTGGGAAGTACAATTTTGAAATTACATGATGATATTCCGGCAATGAAAAATAAAATTCGAGAATTTAGAGCTCAGTGCTAATTCCGACAAGGCAGGTGAAGGAAATGACCCGTGCAAAAAGTATTTCGATTATTACTTTAGGTGTTGCAGATTTAGAACGCTCAATTCAATTTTATGAAAAATTAGGTTGGGAATGCTCACCGGAATCTGATCCGGCAATTTGTACCTACATGCTGGCGGACAACATTGTACTTGGTCTGGTGCCTTATGAGTTTCTTGGCAATGATGCACAGTTAAAAGTTGGTAAGAAACCGGAGTATTGCGGATTTACGCTGGCAA
>JAGZJD010000069.1 GCA_018365895.1 Lachnospiraceae bacterium
CCGGGAACAGGAAGTGGAAATCTTCTACCGCTTTATCGGCAAAATCGAATGACACATCTTGAGATACCCAACAATATCTTTAACTAAGGGAAACGGGAGTTTGTCTTCCGGATGTTTCTACTTATATAGAATTATGTAATATTTTGGGGATTAGCATTAATGAGTTTTTAGCCGGTGAAGATTTAAGAAAAGAACAAATTGAGGAAAAAGCAGAAATTAATTTGCTTCAAATCGCAAAGGATAGTAAGAAAAAACAAAAAAGTTTACAAAATATCATTTGGTTTTTAGTATTTCTTATAATTTTACTAAGTGGAACTTTGGGAGTGGTTTTTTACTGGAAGGTGCGTTTGCCGCAAAATTATATTGAAGCAGTGTCGATATCGAGAAAAAATATAGAAATGCAAACAGCAGAAAGAATATATGGAGCAGATGAAGCCTTTTCATTTCGGTACAAAATGACAGATAAATTTAAATCGCTTACATTTTATATCACGGAATATCAGGTGGGAAAAAAGATTTCAAAAAGCAAAATAGGAACGATAGATTATGAAAAATTTGGTTCTCCAAAAGAGGGTATAATTGTAGTTGCGCCTTATTTTGAAAAGGCAATGGTTCGTTTTATTGAGATGGATGAAAAAGCAAAATTCATAACGGAACTACCTGTTCTTCAGGATGTAGAAGCAAGGAGCTTGATTGAATACTCAGCAGTTCAGATGGAAGAAAAACAAGATATACAGTACGGAAAGGAACAACCATTGATTGCACTTTTTTATGGTAAAGATGGAATGAATGCTATTCCTATCCAAGATATTTCATCAGGAGATTTATATTTTTTTGAAAATGATTATATATATTATTTCTCGGTTGAATTTCATAAGTGATAATAGAGTTTATGAAAAGGGAAGCAAGAGGTAACAGATATATGAAAATACATATTATTGGTGGGAGTGGAAGCGGAAAGACTTATCTTGCAGAGAATCTGTCAAAAAAATATGGAATCAGACATTATGATTTAGATGATCTGCAATGGGATAATGATGCGGACACTTATGGAGTGAAGCGATCTAAAGAAGAGCGGGGAGAACTGCTCGAAGAAATTTTAAAGGAACCAGAATGGATTATTGAAGGTGTCTATTATAAATGGGTTAGTGAGGCATTTGCGGCGGCAGATGTAATTTATGTTTTGAATGTGCCGCTTTATGTTACAAAATTTCGAATCATCAAACGTTTTTGTAAAAGAAAACTTGGCTTGGAGAGAGGAAAAAAAGAAACATTGAAATCACTTTTGGGTTTGCTTCGCTGGACAGAACAATATCAGAAAGAAGACATGGTTCAGATTCGGAAGATGCTTGAACCGTACAGGGAGAAATGCGTATATGAATAAATATGCAAATATTATAGAAAGATGAAAAAGGGGGAAGAAAGATGTCTGCAAATAAGATAAAAAGAGGTAACAATGTGATGGTGCGTAATATGAAGATTTGTAAGTATTTTTTGGCGGTTTTCGCTGCAATATTGACTTTTCAAAGCGTTGTCTTACTAATAAATTTTTGCTCTTTTTTATGGACTTCTCCAGAACAGATTTTTGTTACGCAAACGGAAAGTGCAGTAAAAGTACAAGCATTTATAGGTTATTTTCAGCTGTCCTCACAATACTTGCCAATAAACGATAATCTGGAAGTAAGTGCCAAAGTATTTGGAGCGAGTATTGTAGCAATCACATTATTCTTTGAGAAGATTCCATCATTTTTAGTTTTGTGGAAAATCGCACAGATCTTACAGAAAATGACATTGTCACCTTTCAGTAATGAAATATGTCGAAAGATTAAAGAAGTTGGTTGGATAATTGTATATTTTGGCTTGCTTCAGAAATTACTATTTCAGAGTTGTATTTCTCTGATTTGTTACCACAAGTTTTGGATTAATAATCCAATTAATCTAATGCTATTGTTTGCCGGCGCAGTTATCCTACTTATAGGAGATATCTTTGTATACGGATGTGAACTTCAAAAAGAAAACGATGAAGTATTATGAAAGAATGAGTATAATATGGGATATAAAATAAGAAGTGTTCAGTGAGGTGTTGGAATGAAAGTTAAAAAAAGGAATGATAAGTTGACTGTAGGTGTATTCTCATCATCTTCTCCTATATCAGCAACTGTCCCTGTACGATATAATCGAGGAAAAGAGTATTTGAAATCTAAAGGTATCGATATTTTTGATGGTGTCCTTTATAAAAAACAAGATTATTACCGTTCCGGTAGTATTAAAGAGCGTGCTAATGAATTCAATCAATTACTATATTGTGATAGTATACAAGTACTAATGGCATCTATTGGTGGTAATAATACAAATTCTATACTGCCATATATTGATTATGAATATTTGAAAAAACATCCCAAGATAATTATTGGCTATTCTGATACGACTGCTCTATTATTAGGAATTTATGCAAAAACGGGATTAGTAACCTTCTATGGTCCTGCATTAGCATCTTCATTTGGAGAATTACCACCATTTGTTGATTGGACATATGAGAATTTTAAATCTGTAATTTGTGATGAGATTTCTATCCCCTATGATTATAAAATGCCTTCGGTATGGACAGATGAGTTTATTAATTGGAGTCAGCAGGATAGAGGAAAAACGGAATATAAAAATACTTGGATAAGTGTGATACCTGGAACTTGTAAGGGACGTTTGATTGGTGGCAATTTAAATACAATGGAAGGTTTTTGGGGAACTGAATATATGCCGGAAATTAAGAAGGGAGATATTTTATTTATAGAAGATTCTCTGAAAGATGCCTGTACGATTGAAAGATCCTTTTCACTTCTGAAATTAGCTGGAATTTTTGAAAAGGTAAGTGGAATTATTTTAGGAAAACATGAAAAATTTGATGATAATGGAACTGGAAGAAAACCGTATGAAATTTTGTTAGAGGTTCTGGGCGATTGTGAGGTACCATTTTTGGCGGAATTTGACTGTTGCCATACACATCCTATGTTTACATTACCCATTGGTTGTGAGATAGAACTTGATGTGACAAATAAACGAGTTACTCTTTTAGAGAATCCGTTTGAATAAAGGATTTAGAGAATTTCAGTAATACGATTTGTGAACGGCACTTTCGGATGCAAATAACATTCTTTTATTGAGTAAGTTGTTTGACGTTATCACAGATTATTTATTAAACGAGGAGAAAAAGAGGTCGTTATGAGAAAGAGAACAAGTACAATCAATTACAGGAATTGTAAAAGTAAATAGTTCGAGAGATACAGAAGTGATTTTCATTGATGTAAAAACCGGGGTAAATTATGCTATTCCATATATTACTTCTGGAGCAAGCGAAACCATTAAGTGAGACTGTATGCGATATTGAAAGATGCTCTTCCAGTAATTAAAGAAAGTCAAAATAAAGGGAATCTGGCAAGGAAGAAACTGCCTAAAGTTGTATCTATCTGCCATAACGATATGGATTGTAAAAATGTTCTCTGGAATGGGAATGATTATCGCATTATTGATTTGGAATGTTTATCTTACAATAACCCATTTATGGAATTGTTTGAACTGGCATTATGTTGGTCAGGATATGAGGATTGTAGAATTGATTTTGGAATGTTTCAGGCTTTTTTACAAGGATACAAAAATGCGGGTGGAGAATTGCCTACAGACTGGGAAACATTATATGATTGTAATAACGGCAGATTGGAATGGTTGGAATATAATATTAAGCGTGTTTTAGGCATTGACTGCGGAGATGATGAAAAAGAAATTGGAATAGAACAAGTTGAAGAAACAATTCAGCATATTATTTACTATTTCGAAATGAAGAAGCTTATACTTGAGCATTGCATTATATGAATTTCAGTCATCGAGAGGAATGGCAGAATATTGGAGAAATTGTAAGAATGGAAATTAGAAAATATCAACCATCAGATTGTAAAACATTGACAGAGCTGTTTTATCATACAGTACATACTGTTAATGCAAAGGATTATACAGAAGAACAGTTAAATGTCTGGGCAACAAAACAGATGGATTTAGAAAAATGGAACGCAACAGCTATCTGTGATCAATTGGAACAGGCAGTTGGGGGAAGTATAACAACACATGCATCTATTACAGCAAGGCCTTTTTTTGAAAAGAGAGGCTATCAAGTTGCAAAGGAACAACAGGTAGAGAGACAGGGAATTTTTCTTACAAATTATGTTATGATAAAGGAATGATAATGTTCAGGGATCAGAAGTTGCTGTAGGGATTATAGAGAAACTGATGAGTTATTGGAGAAGAGAGTGACAGAGAGATGGCAATTATATTGATCATTGATGATGATTTACATATCGGAAATGTACTTGAGGAAACACTTACCAACGAAGGGTATGGTGTTATTCGTGCGTATTCCGGGACGGAGGCGGTACTTTTGTTTTCACAAACAAAGCCGGATCTTGTACTTCTTGATTTAATGCTGCCGGGGTTAAGCGGTGAGGAAGTTTTAACACATATGAAAGGGATTCCTGTAATTGTTATGAGCGCAAAGGTTGATGTGGAACATAAGGTTGATCTTTTGCTCGGAGGAGCAGTTGATTATGTCACAAAGCCTTTTCATACAAAAGAATTACTGGCTCGTATTGCTGTACATCTTCGTACGTTTGAGACGCTTGGCAAGGCGGGGATTTTGACTTTTGAAGAAATCGAACTTGATATTGATACGCACATAGTAAAGATAAAAAATGCGGAAATAAAACTGACAAGAACAGAGTATGCTATTTTGAAACTTCTAATGCAAAATCCGACACAAGTCATTTCCAAATCACAGCTTCTTGATCGTATCAGCGAAGATACACCGGATTGTACGGAAAGCTCACTAAAAACACATATAAGTAATCTCCGCAAAAAGCTTCGTGAGGTAAGTGGAAAAGAGTATGTGGAAGCAGTTTGGGGGATTGGCTTTAAAATGAAAACAGAATAAAAATCTTTACTATTTCTGAACTGTTTTCTTAACCGTTTTCTGAACCATTTTACGATAGAATGGCATCATCAAATACAAGGAGGTAAAACTTATATGGAGTATGTTCTTAAAACCAATGCTTTATGTAAAAGCTACAAGCATTTTAAAGCATTGAATGGACTTACGATGAATGTTCCGAAAGGAGCAATCTATGGTTTGGTGGGGAAAAACGGTGCCGGAAAGACAACTTTCATTCGTTTGATCTGTGGGCTGCAAAATCCTACATCGGGAGAGTATTCTTTATATGGTATAAAAAACTCAGAAAAGGAAATTTTAAAATCTCGCAGAAGAATGGGGGCTGTGGTTGAAACACCCTCTATTTATTTAGATTTAACAGCAGCAGAGAACCTGAAGGAACAGTATCGGATTCTTGGAATTCCTTCTTATGACAGCATTCCGAAACTGTTGAAATTAGTAGGTCTTGAAAATACAGGAAATAAAAAGGCTAAAAATTTTTCACTTGGTATGCGGCAGAGATTGGGGATTGCGATTGCTCTGGCAGGCGATCCTGATTTCCTGGTGTTAGATGAGCCGGTGAATGGTCTTGATCCACAAGGAATCATAGAGATGCGCGAGTTAATTTTAAAATTGAACCGTGAACATCAAATTACGGTATTGATTTCAAGTCATATTCTTGATGAGCTGTCTCGCCTTGCGACACATTATGGATTTCTTGACAATGGAAGAATGGTTAAGGAAATCAGTGCGGAAGAATTAGAAGCGTCCTGTCGTAAGTGTGTCCGCCTTGAGGTAACCAATGTAAAAGCGCTTGTCCGTGTTTTGGATGAAATGAAGATTGATTATAATATGATCTCCGATCATGCAGCTGATGTATTTGCAAAAATCAATGTTTCCAAACTGACTATGGCTTTGTCAAAAGAAAACTGCGAAGTGATTTCTATGCAGGAACGAGATGAAAGTTTGGAAAGTTATTATGTTGGTTTAGTGGGAGGGAAAGAGAATGAGTAAATTATTATCGGCAAACGCTATCCGCTTGAAAAAAGATAGATTTTTTTGGATAGGTATGATTTTTATGTTGGCGGCAGGGATAAGTTTCCCGATAATGAAATATATAGATATGCGCCAGACACAGATAATTAATCATATTGATAACGGTTTTTTTGTCTGCGCTCTTTTTATCAGTATTGTAATGGCTGTGTTCTGCAGTTTGTTCATTGGCACAGAATATAGTGACGGAACAATCCGAAATAAAGTAATCGTTGGTCAGAAAAGAGTTTCAATTTATTTGGCAAATCTTATTACTTGTTCGGCAGTAAGTATAGTTATGTGTGCGATGTTTTTCATTCCGCATCTTTCTATCGGAATACCGCTGCTTGGTTTTTTTGAAATGAATACGAAAATGGTTTTGCTATTTGTAATAACCGTATTTATGCTTGCAATTGTATTTACATCGATTTTTACTTTAATTTCGATGCTAAATCACAACAAAGCAGTTACAGCGATTATCTGTATTTTATTAGCGTTTCTGTTTTTAATAATTGGGGCACAATTAAATAAAATGTTGAGTGAACCGGAAACAAATATGGCTGTGGCCATGACAGAGAACGGACTGGAATATCAGGAACTTCCTAATGCTAAATTCCTTGATGAAGGAGAGCGTAAAACGGTTCAATTCTTTTATGATTTTCTTCCTGGTGGTCAAGTAGTACAGTGTACTTCGTTAGAGGCTGAAAATCTATCAGTATTACCGGTCTATTCATTGGGAATCAGCATTTTAATAACAGGGGCAGGAGTGTTTTTCTTCCAAAAGAAAGAACTAAGATAAGGAGCATATTATGGAAGTTTGGTTGTTAGTCGTTATCGTCATTTTGCTAATCATTATTTTTGCTTTGGCTATTAAATTGTTTCTCATACAAAAGACTGCACGAGAAATAGAAGTGCAATTTGCTGAGCGACTAATGATTGAAACGAATACGCTGATCGATATTTCCTATCAAGATAAAACTATGTGCAAACTTGCGCGACGATTAAACAGTGAGCTGCGTAAACTGCGCAAGGAACGTCACCGTTTTCAGCAGGGGGATTTGGAATTGAAAAGTGCGGTTACTAATATTTCTCACGATTTGCGCACGCCGCTTACGGCAATCAGCAGTTATCTGGACTTGCTTGACCAGGTAGAAAAAAGCGAAACAGCAGAGCGGTATATAGAGATCATTAGAAACCGTACCGAAGTATTAAAGCAGTTGACAGAAGAACTTTTCAGCTATTCGGTTATTACATCTCCACAATCTGATAACCGTGTGGAGTTTGTTGCTGTAAATGGTGTATTGGAAGAAAGTATATTAGGTTTTTATCCAGCTTTGCATGAGCGAAAGATAACGCCGAGTATTTCTATAACAGAGCATAAGGTAATCCGTAAGGTGAATAAAGCTGCGTTATTCCGTATCTTCTCAAACCTTCTTAATAATGCAATTAAGTATAGCGATGGAGATTTGAATATCTCTTTGACCGATGCGGGGGAAATTAGTTTTTCCAATACTGCGTCTGATTTAAATGAGATAGATGTCGAAAGACTGTTTGACCGTTTTTATACAGTTGAAAATGCAAGAAAATCAACAGGACTTGGATTATCTATTTCAAGAATCTTAATTGAACAGATGAACGGAACAATATCTGCTCAATACGAGAATGGAAAGTTAAGGATTTGTATTCGGTTACCGGAGGTCATATAATTCATTACCGTTTGCTAAGAAACTATATTATTTTATTGATATTTTAAATGATATGTGGTATTATGTTACGGATTTCGTCTCTTATATAAGTTCACAATTGGGTGGACGTTTCTACAAACTACCGTAAATAGTTTACTATAAGACTTGAGAACAGGTCTTAGTAAATTATTTGCGGTTTTTTATTATTCTGAAGGAGGTTTTTATGGAAGAAACAAAACAGCTTGGGGAACAGCCAATAAAAAAACTATTGTTAAAGTTTTCGGTCCCTTGTGTGATGGGACTTTTAATCGGTGCACTCTACAATATCGTAGACCAGATATTTATTGGGAACAGTAGTCTTGGATATTTAGGAAATGCAGCAACAGGTGTTTCTTTTCCTATTATTTGTATTGCGAATGCATTTGCATGGTGCATAGGTGATGGTGCGGCAGCTTTTTTAAGTATTTGTGCCGGGCGAAAAGATAGCGAAAGCGCACATAAATGTGTTGGTACCGGTATTGTGTCAACGGCAATAATCAGTATAGTGCTATGTGCGGTATGTTTGATTTTTTGTGAGCCGCTTATGGCTTTATTTGGCGCATCAGATGCTACATTACAGCTTGCTTGTGATTATTTTAGAATTGTTGTCTGCTTTTTTCCGGCTTATTTAATGTTTAATGTCATGAACAGTATGATACGAGCGGATGGAAGTCCGACATATGCTATGGTGGCATTGCTTCTAGGCGCGGTTATTAATATTATTTTAGATCCTGTTTTTATCTTTGCATTAGATTGGGGAATTCAGGGTGCTGCGATTGCAACGGTAATAGGACAAGTTGTCTCTTTTGTGATTTGTGTTGCCTATTTCCGCAGACCGAAAAGTTTCAAATTGAAGAAAAGCAGTTTCCGTATCGATTATCCGGTACTTAAAAACTTAATTATTTTAGGTGGATCTACGTTCATAGTACAAATTTCAATGGTTGTTATGACATTGCTTTGCAATATGATGTTATTCAAATATGGAGCACTGTCTAAATTTGGAAGTGATATTCCGATTTCTGTATTTAGCATCCAGACAAAAATCTATACAATCGTAGGGAATATCGCTTGTGGAATTGCCTTAGGAGGACAGCCGATTTTAGGATATAATTATGGCGCCAAGAAAATGGATCGTGTAAAAGAATGTTATAAGTATATTCTGTTGTCTTCCCTGACAGTTGGAATTTTGGCTACAATCATATTTATTGCGTGTCCGCAAATTATTATTGGAATATTCGGAAAACAAAATGAACTCTATATGGAATTTGCTGTCATTAGTTTCAAAATCTTTTTGAGTTTCAGCTTTGTTACAGCTTTTATAAAGATTTCTTCAATCTTTTTCCAGGCAATTGGAAAACCGGTACAAGCGATGGTTGCTTCTGTTCTTCGTGATATGATATGTTTTGTCATTTTTACAATCGGTCTTTGTATGTTCTTTGAGGAGAGAACGCCGGGCAATGGCATTTACGGTATACTTTTTGCTTCACCGCTTTCAGATTTGGTCGCAGGTACGGTTATTACCATCTTAACAATTAAATTTTTAAGAAGTTTAAAAGAAACACCGAAAAGTATAAAGGAACCGGCAGCTATCGTTTCAACACATCCGGGAACGATCATTACGATTGCCAGACAACACGGAACTTGTGGAAAACAGATTGGGGAACTTTTAGCTGAGAAACTTGCGATTCCGTTTTATTGTAAGGAATTAACCGCTATCGCAGCAAAAGATAGTGGATTAGCGGAAGAATTCTTATTAAGCGATTATGAGCAGGAAGATAAATTGCTTTATAACTTATATCTTAGTACGAATGTAGGGCAGCAAAGTATCATTGCCCAAGAAAAAATCTTACGCAAAATAGCTGATGAAGGTTCTTGTGTGATTGTGGGAAGAGCAGCAAATCATGTACTATGGAATTATGAAAATGTCTTAAAAGTCTTTCTTTATGCACCGGAAAAATATCGAATGCAAAATATTCAGGATATGTATGGTGATACAAAGGAAAAGGCATATCAGCATATGCGCCGCTCAGATAAAGCGCGTGCGGCTTATTATCAAAATGTTTCCGGTTATGAATGGAAGAATTTTGGCAACTACAATTTATGCATAGATGCAAGTATCGGAAAAGAAGCGATTACTGATATTATTTTAGATTATATGAAACATAGAAAATAGTTGAAGTATACTGCCACAAAGTGCTATAGTGAAAAAAAGATGTGAAAAGAATGATTGGAGAGAAAGGGTATGAGAAAAAACTGGAAAGAGCTGTTGATTTTTGGGCTGCAAATAGGTTTATTTTATTTAGTTCCCTTAACGGCAAAATCAATAGATGCATTGGGAATGGTGTTTCTCATTATGGCAGGGACACTGCTGCTTGGGGTTGCAATGGGAATGTTTGCAGGAAAATTGAAATATTTGTATCCATTTGCCACAGCAGGGATTTTTCTGCCGACAGTGTTTCTTTATTATAATGAATCTGCACTGATTCATGCAGTCTGGTATCTGCTACTTGCCGGGCTTGGAGTTGTATTAGGAGTAGTCTTACGTTGGCTTTGGAAGAAAAGAGACAGAGAAGAATAGAAGATAAGAATTTACAGAGGGAGATTGTAATAGCGATGTATTACAGTCTCCCTCATTGTATCAGGTGCTTTGAAGCGTAAAAATTCATTTAGAAAAAGATAACCTAAAAATCTCCGACAACACAGGCACGGATCAGATTTGTTCCGCCCGGTTTTCCAAGCGGTACGCCGGCTGTAAAGACGATAGTATCAGAATCATCTACAAATTTGTATTTTTTTGCTGCTTCAATGGCACGCAGGCAGAGAATTTCAGAGCTGTATTCTTCCTTGACAAGCATTGGCTGTACACCCCAGGCAAGACTTAACTGACGACAGACCTGTTCAGAAACACAGCAGCCGGCAATCAGACAGCCAGGACGGTACTTGGAGATCATTTTCGGTGTACGTCCTGTTACGGTAACCGTCAGAATTGCTTTTGCTTTCAGATCAAGTGCAGTCATACAGGTTGCATGAGAGATTGCAGTTGTTACGTCAGGATCTTCAATTCGTTTTGATTTACGGAAGTTTTCCGCATAATCAATGCTCTGCTCAATGCGGACAGCAATTTTTACCATTGTGCGAAGTGCTTCTACTGGATACATTCCGGCAGCAGTTTCGCCGGACAGCATGATAGCGCTTGTGCCCTGATAAATGGCATTTGCAACATCAGTTGTCTCAGCTCTTGTTGGACGTGGATGATTAATCATAGAATCCAACATCTGTGTTGCAGTAATAACCTGTTTTCCGGACT
>JAGZJD010000070.1 GCA_018365895.1 Lachnospiraceae bacterium
CCGATGGATTTGACTGTGATCCATATGTAGCGCTTCGTACAGTCTATATGAAAACTGTTGCAGAAGGCCGTACAATCACATGGCACTGGTCAGAATCTAACCTGGAAAATGATGAGAAATTTGACACACAGTGGCAAAATCCATCGATTCCGGAAGTTGATATTAACTACAAATCAATTTATGAAGAATCACTCCAGAAAGCCACTGCATTACATGAATCAGCAGGTACTCGTGATTTTGAAGAATTCATAAAAGAAGACGTTGATCCAATTTCACCACTTGGAATTACATTTGAAGATTGGTACAACAATGCAAAAACGATTGATGGTATCTCTGATGAAGACGCTGTTGACATTTCTAAAACAGCAACTCCGTATCTCAACGAGAATCTAAAAGAGAAAGATAAATAAGCATTAAAAATTCCTGCGTCAGATTAATTTGGCGCAGGAATTTTTTCTGTTTCTTCGATTGTATATGGAAAATCTACAATAAGCATTGTTCCTTTTCCGATTTCTGTTTTTACCCGGATAGTTCCCCCATGTTCTTCTGTCAGACGCTTTACAACAGTAAGCCCAATGCCGGTTCCCTCACTCACTTTTTTGGTTGTAAAAAATGGTTGGAATACTTTCTGTTTAATCTCTGTTGGAATCCCTTCACCACTATCTTCGATAATAAGTCTTACAAACTTATCATCATCTGTACTTAGACCAAATTCAATTTTTAATACCCCTCCTTTTTTCATTGCATGAACTGCATTCGTAGCTAAATTCAGCACAATCTGATTGAGCGATCCAACCTGTCCGTGTATTTTATATGGTGTTTTGCAAATATTTTCCTGTAACACAATATTTTCCGGAAGTATTTTTTTTACAATATTTATAGCCTCGTGCATTGCATAAACCGCATCATAATCTGTCAAAACTTTTTCCGCTTTTCCCTGTCTGCTGTAATCCAATAATTGTCTTGCCAATTCCCCGCAGCGAACAGCTGAGGTTTTCAGTTCATTAATCTCATCCGGCATTTCTTTCTGTACAACTTCATTTTCTTCTAATAATTCTGCATATAAAACAATCGGTGTCATCAAATTGTTAAATTCATGCGCAATTGCTCCGGTCAATACCCCCAAAGTTTTGGAATGATTGTATTTCTTCATTAAACCTTCCTGCTTTTTCATTGTCTCATTCAGCGTCTTTTCGTGCTGAAGTTCTTTGACCAATTCTGTTTCCTTCTTATGATGTTCCTGTAATTTATAAATGAATCCGATTGCTGTCACAACTAATAATATGCCGATCAAACTAAAATCCAATGAAATCCGTTCCAATGGAGTTACTAATTCATTATAATTCTCAATAATATACAAAAATAGCTTTTCTTCTCCGATTGTAATCGTCTCGCAGGCAATTAGTTTTTTTGTATTTTTTAGCGCCCCCCCGTTTGTTTCATAAATCCATTTTACGGTACTTCCTTTTCCAGCAGTATGTGATATCGAAATATCTTCTTTCCTGTAAGCTCCGGGCATAATCGTTTCTCCCGCTTCATTCTGAACAATGCAGTATCTTCCATTTTCTGTTTCTAATGCGGATAGGGCCTGTTCTTCTTCATAAATTTCGTCCAGATCCAACTGTACACGCACATATCCGGTAATTTTCCCCCTAACAGAAATTGTTTTCAGCATATATAAAACATACGCCTCTTCCTCTGTTTGTTCAATCGGTCCTATAGCAACTTCTCCAGGCTTTTTTAGCATTTCTGCGCATTGTTTCTGCTCCCACTCCTGTTGTTTTCTAACCTCTTCCAGCGGCACATATTCGCAGCGTTCTCCCATCTTGATACTTCCGGTCTCTATCTCATCTAAATTTTCCATATCTCCTGAAAAAGCTGCATATACTAAATCTCTTTTTGATTCTAAAGTCGAAAATAAACTTCTTGCATTTACTTTTGCTAAGCTTTTCATATTTTCTTCTTCCCGTGAAATAATCATTTTTTCTACACTTGAATAGCTAAAAAACACAACTCCAACTAAGCAAACGATACTCGCACATGCTATTATTATTTGTCTCATTAATAATTTCTTATTTCTCATAAAGGTCTCCTATAATGTTTGACTTAAAAAAAGATGGCCGCTATAATCTTTATAGGTAATGCTAAAATCTCGTTACCTATAAAACACATAGAAAGGACTTCTCCTATGAATGATATTTCTGTTTTAGTAGTGGATGACGAACAATCCGTTCTAAAAGCAATCTCTTATGTTTTGAAACATGAAAATATAAATTGCTGCTGTGCATCAAACTGCAAACAAGCTTTTGACTATTTACAGGCACAGACTTTTGATGTTATTTTGCTGGATGTTATGATGCCTGAGCAAGATGGATTTTCTTTTTTGAAAGAATTGCGCGAAATGGATGTTATGACTCCTGTAATTCTTTTAAGCGGTCGCGAAGAAGATGCTGTACAGGTACAAGGATTGGGTCTTGGCGCTGATGATTATATGACCAAGCCATTCAGCAAAGTCATTTTAGTTTCCAAAATACGGGCGATCGTCAGACGTACCCAACAATATACAACTCCTGCTGTAACACCTGTCAGTCCAATACTTCAGCGCGGATGTTTTACTCTGCATCTGGATTCACAGCTTGTCCTAAAAAATGATACTGAGATTTCTCTTTCTTCTAAAGAATTTGCATTGCTCTATTTTTTTCTCGAAAATTCCGAAAAGATTTTATCTAAGAAAGAAATCTTCTCAAGAGTCTGGCAAAGTGATGTGACGGATGATAATACCATTCTTGTCTATATCAAACGTTTGCGCGATAAAATAGAAGATACGCCCTCTAAACCTGTACATCTTACTACAGTATGGGGAAAAGGATATCGGTTTTTTGCATAAAACCGATATCCTTTCTTTTTTGATTAGAATCTCTAATCTCTACTTCCTATCAACATTCTTCCATACCTTCGCCGAATAGATTTACTGCTCTTCCATCTATGACACGGAAAATACCATATCCAACCTTCGCTCCCTTTTGTCCCTGCAGCACAAACTCCATTTCATCTGCCTTATCAATATTTTGAAACTGGATTTTTTGGTTTTCAACCGGCGCTGGAATTGGTTCTGTATGTTCATACTCTTCTCCGCTACCCAAGTCGATCATTACTGTTAACCGAATATGTCCTCCATTGACAAGTGCAGTATTTTTACTTGCTTCATCTTCTTCAGGAGTGTTGTAAATAACAACCAGATCTTTTTTCCCGTCATTCGTCAAATCTTCTTCACAGGCAACAAGCATTGTTGCCGTCGGAAACTGTTCATAAAATGCCTGCAGAATCTTATTATCTTCCGGAACAGTCTCTGCATAGCTCAGATTTCTTCCAACTCTGCTTCCATCTTCATACGTTGTGACCGTTCCCGTTTGAACCTGCTTTTTTTCATATAGATTTTCCAGACTTTGTCTAATGATGATTCCAGCAAGAAGACTGCAAACAATAAGAACAATTTTTCCTTTCAAACTTTTAAAAAAAATTGCAGTTTTTTTCATATAGTGTTGCTCCTTATAGTATTTCTTAGGATCACTGTAATATCTCCAAAAAAGCTGTTATTCTTGTAGATAACTGTGCTTTATCGGCATCCGAATATCCTGTCTCGATTGCTGCATACGGAATTCCCTGCTGACTGAAATGCTTTTCCACAGAGTACTTCTCCACCGTATAAGCATGGCATGGCTGTAAATGAATATCAAGAATTCCTGCAATTTGATAAGATGTTACTAATTGCTCCAGCAATTTCTTTCTCTTTTGATTCGGAGTCATAATCGCACAGGCAGTATTTTGATAGCATTCTGCTAACGAAGCTATTATATCGTCTTTCTTTACATCCGTAAAGCGAATATTAGATTTTATACATTCACAGTTTTCAAAACAAACTACTACACCGCCATTTTTTTCAACTATTTCGATAATTTTTTGATATACTCCGCCAATCGGACATCCTGTAAGCAAAATACGCGGTGCAGTTTCTGGAACTTTCTCCTCTCTTCCCAGAAATTCTTCTCTTACCTTCTCATTCGCTGCAATGCGCTCTTCACTCGTTGGCAGTTTCATATTTTCTTGCAGTTTTTCGTATACTTCCATTCCCCATGCACAAGGAGGTACTTGCTGCTGCACAGCCAACAAATCCATTGCACTCGCTCTCTGTCTGTTCGTATCATTTGCTGCTTTACGAATTGCTTCATCTGTCACTGTAATACCGAATCTCTGCTCAAGCATCTTAATCAAATAACGACTTTCAGAAGCAATCAGCGGAAGTACATATTCTTGTTCTTCCCCTTGAGGTACTTGATAATAATATACTTTCGACTGATCCTTTAAAAGTTCAAACATTTTTTTCTTTCCATCACAAGAACTTTCTGCAATAATTAAGTCTGCCTGTTCTAAAATACCGCTTTCACATATTTCACAGCATTCTCTTACAATCGGACATACATTCTTTGGCAATTCTTCCGGATACAAATCTCCATTTTCCTCTAAATGTGTAATCTGTAATGTTTGAAATCCTGCAGCCTCCAATATCTCTACCGGAACAAAGGAACAAAAATAAATTGCTGCTTTTTTATGTTTCTTATGACAATCATCGATCCATTTTTTTACTTCTTCTTTTCTCATTATTGTTCCTCTTTCCTTGCTCGAATCATTTCCAAATATGCTTCAATTCGTGTACGGATCTGCCCTGCATCCCCTTCTGTAAAATCTGTTTCTATATGCAGCAGTGGGATACCGCACTTCTCACAAACTCTCTTAATATTCTCGGTTTCGATTGCAAATGGATTACATGAATGTAGCGTAATACTGATGATTCCATCTGCTTTCCATTCAGAAATCGTTTCTTCCACTTGCTTCATACGTCTCGTATTTGGTGAAACTACTGCACAAGGTACCTCAATATATTTTTCCGCAATCCGTATGTATGGATCTCTTGACTCGTCTTCATCTACAAGTCTTCTTCTGGAAGAAATTCCGCAGCATCCTTCGTAACAGACGACAGCGCCTCCCAGTTCCTCAATCACTTTGATTGTTTTCTCTTCTATACCGCCCATTCCGGCTCCGGATACGATTAACCTTGGACGATTCGGATCTGGTTCAAATGGATATTTCCCTTTCTTCCAGTTTTCCTCGCACTCATTTAAGATTTCATCCATTCTCTTATATTTCTCTTCTTTATCGAACATATACTGCTCGCCTTCCATAATATCCCGCATCCGCATCCCTGTAATTGCCGGCGGATCATAACGTCCCAGTTCGTAAATTCTAGCAGCCTGTTTTCGCTCCTTATTACACCATTTAATTGCAGCATTTAATTTTTCTTCTGTAATCTCTACATCGAATTTCTCTGCAAGACCTTTCGCAAACGTCCGCAGTTCCATTGTCCACATTTCCAGGGAACGGTCATAATCCGGAAGATTCGGCAAATGAATTACCTGCATTGGTTTAAGTTCGCCTAAAAGCTCATACATCTTTTTCTTTCCGTCGCATGTCGTTTCCCCTACGACAACATCTGAAAAATATGCATACGGACAGCTCTCTTCCAATGCATGTCCATAGCTTGACTTAATCAACGGACACAAATTCTTTGGAAGTCTTGTTTCTGCTGTCGGAATCGATAATGCGCTTTTTCCGCACAATCCTACCTGATACAATCCCGCTGCCAAAATAATTTCAGCAGGTGTATACTGACAGAATGAACCGCAAATATTTTTTCCACTGTCTTTCAATTCCTTGATTTTCAAAAATCCTTGTCTTCTGGCATCTGCAAAATTCTCAAACTGTTCTGGTAATGATGTTTTCATAGATTATCCTCTTATCTTTCTCCACTATTCCTCAAAAAGGATCAGCCTTCACACACAGCTGATCCTTTTATAACTGGTTTTTATTTCTCAGTTCTCTCCCGCTTTACCTTATTCCTTCTCTACCCTGCAAGGAACAGATTTCATTGTAACAAATCCTGTAATTGGATCGTTATACGCAAGACTTGTAAGCTCATTTACATTTCCAATCTTCCACGCCTCCGGCATATACTCACTTCCGCCTCCGTGAGGAATATGGATGCAATGTCTTGCAATCTCACAGACGCGAACTTTAAACCGCCCTGTGCCAAATGGCGTCGTAACTCTCGCCCAAGCTCCATCTGTCAGCTCAAGTTCGCCTGCATCCTCCGGTGAAAGATCCATATATGGATATGGCTCTAACTTCGCAATTCCCGGAAGATTTGCTCCAAACACTCCCATCCTGTGCATACTTCTTGCACCGGTCGTCATGGTAAACGGATATTCCGGGCAATCCATATCCGGAAGCGACCGCATATCCTGATATTCTGGGTATGGAGTGAATCCATTCTCTTCTAAATATACGGAACAAATTTCAAATTTTCCTGATGGCGTTGGAAATCCCGATTTTCCATCACTTCTTAGCAATCCCTTTTCGTATTTACGATATACGCGTTCCTTCTGTGAAGCAGGGCCCTTCCAATCATTTGCATATGGCGCTGATCCATTGAGCAACCACTCTTTTAACTCCTCTTCGTTTCCCGGATAATCTTCTCCAATTCCAAGCCGTTTCGCTAATGCCGAGAAAATCAATACATCATCTCTGCATTCTCCAAATGGCTCTGCTGCCGGCGGCTGAAGCGTCTGCCTTCCATCTGCTCCTGTAGTCAGCGACCACGTTTCAAACATTGTACTTGCCGGAAATACCACATCTGCAAAACGGGCATCTTCTGTCATATAGCGGTCTGAAACAATCAGGCAATCCAACTTCTTATATACTTCCCGCCATTTATTGCTGTCCGGGAATGTCAATACCGGCGAACCTCCTGCCAGAAGAAGCGCACGCACCGGATACGGATCATCATTCAAAACTGCTTCCGGAAATCTGCAGAACTGTCCGCCTTCCATGAATTTATAGAACATCGGAAATTCTTTCATTCCAATCGGTTGATTTTCCTCCGGCAAATCATACAGCTGAAACGTCGGCTGATTCTGACAATTAAAATAAATTCCACCTTCTACATCTAATTTCCCCGTGATCGCCCACAGTGTAAAGATTGCTCTATTATTCTGAATTGCACTTAGCTGATACTCTAAGCCAGTATACGCAATTAGAGAAATCTTTTCTGTAGAACAGAATAACTCTGTCAATTCTTTTATTTTCTCTATAGAAACCCCACAAAATCTCGACAAATCATGCAGTTCCAATGATTCTACATATTTTCTAAACGCTTCAAATCCTCTTGTATACTCTGATACAAATTCTTTATCGTAACATTCCTGTTCAATAATCAGCTTGAGCATTGCCAACGCCAATGCCCCATCTGCCCCCGGAATTACAGGAATCCACAAGTCAGCCAACTCTCCCATTCCTGTTTTCCGCGGATCAATTACTACAATCTTTGCTCCTCGTTCCTTTGCTTTCTGAATTCCCCGATATTCTCCCCGTGGTCCACAATCTGTCATTGGATTTTTCCCCCAAATGAAAATATAATCACTATGTGCCACATCTTGAATCATCTGTCTTGTATTGAGCCCGGACGTGGTTACCGGTGTAACCGTGCTGGATGCCATATTACAAATAGATCCTGCATTAAAATCATTCGGAGAACCAAGTCGCTTCATAAAACATGGCTCGGATTTTCCGGAAAAAATGCGGGCAATCGGCATCCCAAGAATTCCTCTTCCCTGATAAGAAGCCAGCGCCCGCGCTCCATAAGTTTTTCTTGTCTTATCCAAAAGCTCCGCTGCATAATCCAGTGCCTCATCCCATGTAGCTTTTCTGAATTTCCCTTCACCTTTTTCTCCAATCCGGATCAGTGGATGTGAAATACGATCAGCGCTATAAAGCAGTTCCGGCGTCAATGCCCCTCTTGCACATACTCGCCCCTGCGGAGAATCCTGATCTGCCTCCACTCTCCTAATCTTTCCATCTTCTACGGTAACTTTCACATGACAGCCGCCCTGACACATTCCACATTTTCGATGAATGATCATAATTATCTCCTTTCCACCTTACATTTCACTACAATATTCTTTCAGCATACTGATTGCCCGCTCGCCTACTTTGGACAAATTGCGCTCACAATGCCAAAACAAATATAACTGACGTTTTGTTTCAATTTCAGGAAACTCAAATACCAGAACCCGCTTCTGTTCCAGATAATCTTTTACTGCCAGACTGCTGACAAAGCCAATTCCTACGCCTTCCGCAACAACCCTTTTTAGAGTTTCTGTCGTCTGAACCTCAGCTGCAACCTGAATTTTATCACTCTCCAGACCGAGTTTTCTCTCTACATTATCTGCGGCAGTCTTTGTTCCACTGCCCATTTCTCTAATAACAAAATTCTCCCTTTTTAGTTCATTTCTATCGAAGTTTCCTTTATAATCACGATATTTTTTTATATTAGGAGTAATCAGAACAATTTCATCCTTAATTAATGGCTCAAAAAATAACTTTGCACTTGATGAACGTATACTTCCTACACCAATCTCCTGCTCAAAATGCAGTATTTTCTGCAGCACCTCTGTGCTGTCTCCCTCCGATATTTTATATCCGATATCAGGATTCTTTTTCTTAGAATAAGCTAAAAATCCCGGGAAAATGTAATTTGCCGGAACGCTTGAGGAAGCAAACATCACATCTCCTGCGATCTTTTCTCCTTTATTCTTGATTTTTTGAATTGCATCTTCTTCTGCCTTTAACATCTGAACAGCATAAGGATAAAACAAAAGTCCAGCTTCTGATAATACAATATCTTTTGTTGAACGAATCAAAAGCTGTTCTCCAAGCTCTTTTTCTAGTGTTTTAATATGCATGCTGATCGTTGGCTGTGAAACAAACATTTCCTTTGCTGCCAGCGAGAAGCTTTTATGATTCACAACGCTGACAAGCGATTTTATCTGCTCCAGATTCATTTGTATTCCTCTTTCCTGCTTTCATTTCTACCCTTTATTATAGGAAGAAACAGGTTAAAGGTCTAATTGAAATTCTGAATATATTTATTGATATTATCAATAAATATGCATATCTTTCTAAAATCTCAATGAGAGGCAGCTCAGTCCGCCATCAATTTTTCGATATTCAGACGTATCTGTCGTAATCACTTTGTAACCGGCACTCTTAACTGCCGCAGCCACTTTCGGATATCCCTCCGGTACAATTACCGTTCCATTTACCCAAATACAGTTGGCAGCATATGCCTCGTCTTCCGGGATTACAATTTTCTTCGCATCTTTAAACTCGTCCTTGTCTACGAATTCACCAGATACGAGAAATGTATTATTTTCAAGATAATTCACACCCGTCTTCAAGTGAAGCACTTCTTTCAACGTTACTTCAGATCCTGTCAGGCCATATTTCTCAAGAATTTCAATAAACTGGCGGATGCCTTCTTCATTTGTTCTTGCAGAACGTCCCACATAAAAATGATCTCCAACCATCATAACATCGCCGCCTTCTAAAGTTCCAGGCGCTTTAATATATTCAATCTGATCATCCGCGTAAAACTTACGGATCGTATCAACAATATACTCTGGTTCCTTATTTCTTGAAGCTGCGCCCGGATTTGTAATAATGGCGCACTTACAAGTCACAACTGCCGCATCTTCCACAAAACAGGAATCCGGAAATTCTTCCAGTGGTTCTAATTCTGTCACTTCTACGCCACATTTTTTCAGCGCTGCTATATATGCATCATGTTGCTTTACTGCAAGCTCATAATCCGGTTTTCCCAATTCCGGCGCTGACGTGATCCCTTCCATTAAAGTTTTTGACGGTTTTCTTACAATTACATTATGAAACATCATTACCCCTCCATAGCATTTTGCAAATTATATTGTTATATTTATTCATATTTTATGTATATTTATACCATATCTATTACTCTGCTGTAAAGAGTCTTTGGAAAATTTTTTCAGAAAGATATCCTGCTCCTTCCCCTACTTTTCTTCCTGACAATATATATTGTTTCAAATTTCTCTGAAGTGTCGTTTCTTCCGGAAGTGATTCCCACGGAATATCCGTACGTTTATATACCCATTGCATAAAACTGTCACTTTCTTCCTCTACATGCTGTATCACAAATTCTTTCTGAAAGCGGATAATCTTTGAATTAGATGGAAGCACATCTCTTAATGCGGGTGCAAGCAGCCAGGAGGAGCATCTTATTTTTGCATGTATATACGCCGGAAAATATTGACGCACAAATATTCCTGCCAACCGATATGATCTGTGTACTGCCTCTAGCTCCAGATTAGCGTCTGATGGAATATGCAGACTAATGTAGCGCTGCTCCTTGCCGTTCTTCCGGTTTTCTTTAAACTCATATTCCAATTCTCCAATACGAAATAATTTTCCTGCCAATTGTCTGACTGTCCACCATTCCCGATCAAATCCGTATATGCCAAAGCTTTCGTGATGTTCCCGCACAAATCTTGAAAAACATTTCAGAGAATCAATAAAAATTTCATCTGATATTCCCCATTTCTGGTAAAGCAAATATGTTTTCAATCCACAATCCAGCATACAAGTCAACATTTTCAATCCTTGTGAGTCTTCTCCCAAAGTTTCCCGCAATTCTTTTACCCCTGTTTCCCATGTTTTCTCATGAAAAAGCTGTGTCATCACCTCTTCTATTTTTTCCCAATTTTGTGTTTCCTTCAATTCTTTATACAGCGCCAGTATTTTCTCTGTTACTTCCTTTGGCATTTCCAGTTTGGAGCAAAATTCTCTGAGACTGTTCATTTTCTTTTTCCTCCTTATATATACAAAAAAACACCATATATCAATGATATACGGTGTCTTCTCTCTATACCTTCAAAACCACATACAAGAAATCTCATCCTTCGTTCACTTTCCTATCCTTTAC
>JAGZJD010000071.1 GCA_018365895.1 Lachnospiraceae bacterium
CATGTGTAAAATTCATATAGTGACATACGGAAAGAAATGTATCCATGCGGAAATCAAGCATATGCGTACCTCCTGTGTCGGTAAATGATATAGTCTATTATATCATAAATTATATTTATCATACTATCAAATATCATAATTTTACAAAATGGACATAGAAGATTATAGTATATGTAGCGGCAAGAATTGGAAACAATGAAAAGATAAGAAAAGACAGCAAGAAGAAAATGCGATATAATAAAAAATACACTCAAAGGATAAGGGAGAGAGAAAATGGAATTTATAAAAAAGAACTGGAAAGGTTTATTATTTTGTTTGGCAATTGCAGTGCCTTCTGCATTTTTAGGGAAAAAATTTCCTGTTATAGGCGGTCCGGTATTTGCAATTTTAATCGGAATGGTTCTTGCATTAGTGATTAAAAACCGAGAGCCATTGGAAGGCGGTGTGAAATATACATCGAAAAAGATTTTACAATATGCAGTTGTATTGCTTGGTTTTGGATTGAATTTAGAAGTCGTTATGCAGACCGGAAAACAATCACTACCGATTATTCTGTGTACGATTACAACTTCTCTTGTAATTGCGTATGTGCTTCATAAAACAATGCACATTCCTGCTAAAATATCTACATTGGTAGGTGTGGGCTCATCTATTTGTGGCGGATCTGCTATTGCGGCGACAGCACCTGTTATTGATGCGGATGAAGAGGATGTTGCACAGGCAATCTCTGTAATCTTTCTTTTTAATATTCTGGCAGCGCTTATTTTTCCGGCATTGGGAGCAGCGTTAGGTTTTTCTACGACTTCCGGAGAGACCTTCGGAATCTTTGCCGGAACAGCAGTAAATGATACGTCTTCCGTAACAGCGGCAGCTTCTACATGGGACAGCATTTATCATCTTGGAAGTCAGACGCTGGACAAGGCGGTTACCGTAAAATTGACAAGAACACTTGCAATCATTCCGATTACTCTTGGACTGGCAGTACATCGTGCAAGAAAAGCAGAAGAGCAGAGCGGCGAGAAAGTATCTATGCGCAAAGTATTCCCGTTCTTTATACTCTTCTTCATCGGAGCAAGTATTATTACAACAGTTGCAACAGCAGCAGGGATACCGGCAGAGACGTTCCAGCCATTAAAAGAACTGTCTAAATTCTTTATTGTTATGGCAATGGGGGCGATCGGATTTAATACGAACGTTGTAAAATTGGTAAAAAGCGGCGGGAAGCCAATTTTAATGGGAATGGCTTGCTGGATTGGGATTACAGTAGTTACACTTACGTTGCAGCATTTGATGCATTTGTGGTAAAATGAATACACGAAAGAAGGTCGGAGGCGCCGGCCTTTTTTCGCATTTTAAGTTTGAAGGAAAGAGAGAATAAAGTATGCTTCTTAGTATTGCGATGATCATGTTATTTGGGATGTTTATGGGCGGGATCTGTAAAAAGATTCATTTACCGAGTTTGTTTGGAATGATCTTAACAGGAATGATTCTGGGACCACATATTTTAAATTTCATTGATCCGTCACTTCTTGAGATTTCAGCGGAGCTTCGAAGGATTGCGCTGATTATTATTTTGACAAGAGCAGGATTGTCTCTTGACTTAAATGATTTAAGAAAAGTAGGAAGAGCGGCGATTTTGATGTGTTTTTTGCCGGCTTGCTTTGAAATTGCCGGAATGCTCTTGCTGGCGCCTGAATTATTAGGCGTTTCACTGTTAGATGCTGCGATTATGGGGGCTGTAGTAGCGGCGGTTTCTCCGGCTGTTATTGTACCTAAAATGTTGAAACTGATGGAGGAAGGCTATGGGGTGGAGCATAGCATTCCACAGCTTATACTTGCCGGAGCATCTGTGGATGATGTATTTGTGATTGTGTTGTTTACAGCATTTACCGGATTGGCACAAGGGGATCGTATCTCGGTTAGAAGCTTTATCAATATTCCTGTTTCCGTTGTTGTCGGGATTATTATTGGAATGGCTGTTGGAATCATTCTTGCAAAATATTTTGAAAAAATTCCTATACGGGATACGTCAAAAGTTATTGTTCTTATGTGCAGTTCTTTTATACTTATAACGATTGAAGATAAATGGGGAAAGATTCTTCCGTTTGCATCATTAATTGCAGTTATGGCAATCGGAATTGCGTTGCAAAAGAAAAGCATGTGTGTAGCCAAAAGATTATCTGTAAAATTTAATAAGTTGTGGGTTGGTGCAGAGGTTATGCTCTTTGTATTGGTCGGTGCAACAGTGGATATTAAGTATGCATTATCATCAGGCGTTTCGGCGGTGATTTTAATTTTTGGAGTACTTGCATTTCGGATGGTGGGAGTGTGTTTATGCCTTATTAAAACAAGGCTTAGCAGAAGAGAACGACTGTTTTGTGTGATTGCATATACTCCGAAGGCAACGGTGCAGGCAGCAATTGGTGGAGTGCCTCTTGCAATGGGATTAGCATGTGGGGAAATTGTTTTGACAGTTGCAGTGGTTGCGATACTGATCACCGCCCCGTTGGGAGCATTTTTCATAGATCTGACATATAAGAGATTGTTGGGATAGGGAGAGAGAAGATTAATATTGTACGCGGCTTTTTTCTTTCGGTGATTTTATTGTGTTATAGATGGGAATCGGTTAAAATAGAATACAGAAAGCAGGTGGAAGAAAGGAGAAAAATATGGCTTTAGAGAATAAACTTCATATTACAGATTCCACAGAACTGGCTAGAATGGAAGAAAAGATAAGTTAGAAAAAAGCTGTTGAACTATTCACAAATATTTATTTGAGGATATATATGAATTCGCAGGAGAAATGCGGACTGTAAATCTTGCAAAAGGAAATTTTAGATTTGTACCAGTGATGTATTTGCAGGCGGCTATCGAGAATATTGAGAAGGTGCCACAGTCAACATTTGAAGAAATTATTGAAAAGTATGTAGAGATGAATATAGCGCATCCATTCCGGGAAGGAAATGGAAGAAGCACAAGAATATGGCTTGATTTAATTTTGAAAAAAGAGTTGAATATGGTTATTGATTGGAGCGCTGTTGATAAAGAAGATTATTTACTTGCAATGGAAAGAAGTCCGATAAAAGATATTGAAATAAAATATATCTTAAAACAGGCTCTGACAGATAAAGTTGAAAATAGAGAAGTGTATAGGAAGGGAATAGATCATAGTTACTATTACGAGGGGTATTTCGTATATAAAGCAGAAGATTTATAAAAACAATGTGAGCATCTGACGAAAGTTGGATGCTTTTCTTCGTTCTTGAGTAATGTTCCGATTAGCGGGAAATATTATTCCGCTAGCGTTGCTATTGTTCCGCATGTAAAGTATAATAATCACATGAGTGTGATTATAATTTTTTGAGGTGTAAATTATGTATATTAGCGTAAAACAAGCTGCTGAAAAATGGAATATATCAGATCGTCGCGTTCGTGTTTTGTGTTCCGAAGGGAGAATACCGGGTGTAATTCGGGAAGAGCGAAGCTGGAAAATTCCTGAAACTGCAAAGAAACCGGAGGACGGACGTTACAAGACGACAGAAAGTCTATTGACGATTATAGATAATAAGAAAAAAGAACTGGATTCTAAAAGACCGCTGACACAAGGGGAAATAGAACGACTTACAGAGGAGTTTATTGTTGAATATACGTATAACTCCAATGCGATTGAAGGAAATACGCTAACTCTGAGAGAAACGGATATGGTTTTGCGAGGATTGACGATTGATAAGAAACCATTGAAAGACCATATGGAAGCGGTTGGTCATAAAGAGGCATTTGACTTTGTAAGGGATTTGGTAAAGGATAATGTTCCGATATCTGAGAGCATTATTAAACAAATCCATTATTTAGTGTTGGCAGATAAAAAGGAAGATAGAGGCGTATATCGTAGAGTTTCGGTTAGAATTATGGGCGCAAAGCATGAGCCGGTACAACCTTATTTGATACAGCCGCAGATGGAACAACTATTGGAAAAGTATCGGAACAGTATAGAGCATATTATTCCGAAGCTGGCGCGATTCCATATTGAATTTGAAGGCATACATCCCTTCATTGATGGAAACGGACGCACGGGGCGTTTGCTTGTGAATCTGGAATTGATGAAAGCGGGGTATCCACCGATTGATATTAAATTTACAGATCGGATTGCGTATTATAATGCCTTTGATGAGTATCATGGGAAACATAATCTGGGAGCGATGGAGAAATTGTTCGCAGGATATTTGAAAGAACAGTTGGATGGGTATTTGAGGATGTTAGAGTGATAGGTTATATTGAAAGATTGTTCAAATATATAAAACAAGTGATTTGTCCGCTATATTTGTCTGAAATATTTTAAAAAATAAAAACCTGTATGAAACAGGTTTTTATCCACACACTGTGGGTCACTCAAAGTGACGATTTGAATAAATTCTTATTTGAACTTATGATGTAAAATTTAGTATGGTACTAAACTTATATTTATATTAAGAGCAAATAATAAAAAAGTCAATAAAAAAATACGAGGAGGAGAAAAGATGGAGCAAAATTATTTTCTGGGTTTAGATATGGGAACCGGATCTCTTGGGTGGGCAGTAACAAATGATAAGTATGAGGTGTTGAGAAAACACGGGAAAGCACTTTGGGGAGTCAGATTGTTTGAAAGTGCTAATACGGCTGAAGAGAGAAGAGGGTTTAGGACAGCACGAAGAAGATTGGACAGACGAAATTGGAGATTACAAATTTTACAAGAATTATTTGCAGAGGAGATTGCAAAGGTGGATCCGGGATTTTATTTACGAATGAAAGAAAGTAAATATTATCCAGAAGATAAAAGGGGGCTAAGTGGAGAATGCCCGGAACTTCCTTATGCTTTGTTTGTTGATAAAAACTTTACAGATAAAGATTATCACCAGCAATTTCCAACGATTTATCATTTGAGAAAAATGCTCATGACTACAAACCAGGTGCCGGATATACGTCTGGTTTATTTGGCGTTTCATCATATGATGAAACATAGGGGACACTTTTTGTTGCATGGAAATATTAATGAAATTAAAGAATTTAACACTACGTTTTTCCAATTCATACAAAATATAAAAAATGAAGAATTGGAATTTAATTTATCAATAGGTGATGAAGAGTGTCTGGAGATAGAAGCGATTTTAAGAGACCAAAATATTACAAAAAGTGCAAAAAAATCAAAGCTGTGGAAATTGCTTGGTGCAAAAACAGCGTGTGAAAAGGGGATTTTAAATTTAATAGTAGGTGGAAAGGCAAAATTATCCGATATTTTCAATAATAAAGACTTAGAGGATAGTGAAAGACCGTCTATATCATTTGATGATAATGGATATGAGGATTATATTGGAGTGATCGAGGATGAACTAGGGGAACAATACTATATTATCGAGTCAGCCAAAGCCGTATATGATTGGGTAGTATTGGCTGATATTTTGAAAGATAGCCAGTCTATTTCAGATGCAAAGGTAAAAATATATGAGAAGCATAAAAAAGATCTTGCCTATCTGAAAACTCTTGTAAAGAAGTATATGACGAAAGCGGAATATGAGCAGATATTTGTCAAGACGGAAGAGAAACTTTGCAATTACTGCGGGTATATCGGAATGACAAAGAAAAATGGAAGGAAAATAGATTTAAAAAGTAAACGTTGCAACAAAGAGGAGTTTTATGATTTTCTCAAGAAAACAGTTTTGAAAAAATTAGAGAATGTAGAAGACTGTATTTATTTGAAAGAAGAGTTGGAAAAAGGGACGTTTCTTCCTAAGCAGGTAAATAAAGATAATGGAGTAATTCCATATCAGATTCATCAGTATGAGCTAGAAAAAATTATAGATAATCTTGCAGACAAAATTCCGCTTTTGAAAGAAAAAGGGGATAAAATTAAACAATTATTTGCTTTTAAGATCCCTTATTATGTAGGACCATTAAATGGCGAAAAGTTTTCCTGGGCAGTCAGAAAGAATGACAATAAAATCTATCCTTGGAATTTCAATGAAGTGATAGATCTTGAAGAAAGTGCGGAGATGTTTATTCGTCGTATGACAAATAAGTGTACATATTTGTATGGAGAAGACGTTCTGCCAAAAGATTCTCTGCTGTATAGTAAATTTATGGTATTAAATGAATTAAATAACCTTCGCTTAAATGGCGAAAAGATTTCAACTGAATTAAAGCAGAGGATTTACGAGGAAGTATTTTGCAGAACACGTAAAGTGACACAAAAGAAACTAAAAAAATATTTATGTATAGAAGGTATAGCGGATAAAGAAGTGGAAATTTCGGGTATAGATGGAGAATTTAAGGCTTCGTTGACAGCATATCATGATTTCAAAGAAAAATTGACAGGGGTGGAATTAAGTCAGAAAGATAAAGAGGGTATTATTTTAGATATTGTTTTGTTTGGTGACGATAAAAAACTCTTAAAGAAAAGAATTGAGAAGAAGTTTCCTGATTTGACAGAAACGCAGAAAAAATGTATATGTACCATGTCTTATAAAGGATGGGGAAGGTTATCTAAAAAATTCTTAGAGGAAATAGAGACGCCGGCACCTGAAACAGGAGAAGCGTGGAATATTATTACGGCGCTATGGGAAACAAACGATAATTTGATGGAACTTTTGAGTAAAAAGTATTTATTTGAAGATGCAATTGAAGAATTTAATTGTAAGGATCAAACGCCAAAATTGACTTATAAGACAGTGGAAGACCTATATGTGTCACCCGCAGTAAAACGTCAAATCTGGCAGACACTAAAAGTAGTGAAAGAGATAGAAAAAGTAATGGGGGAAAAGCCCAAAAGAGTGTTTGTGGAAATGGCAAGAGAAAAGCAGGAAAACAAACGAACAGAATCTCGTAAGAAACAATTGCAGGATTTATATAAAGCTTGTAAAACAGAGGAAAGAGATTGGGTTACAGAATTAGGAAAATATGAAGATCACCAGCTTAGAAGTGATAAATTATTTTTATATTATACACAAAAAGGGCGTTGTATGTATTCGGGAGAAGTCATTCGTTTGGAAGATTTGTGGGATAATAGAAAATATGATATTGATCATATTTATCCACAGTCTAAGACGATGGATGATAGTTTAAATAATCGTGTGTTAGTAAAGAAAGAGTATAATGCAAAGAAGTCGGATGTTTATCCAATTGCCAAGGATATCAGGGAGGCAAGAGGGCCGTTTTGGAGAAGTCTGTTGGAAGGAGGATTTATAAGTAAAGAGAAATATGAGCGTTTAACTCGCAAGGAAGAATTTAGTGACAGAGAATTGGCGGGATTTATTGAAAGGCAGATTGTGGAAACAAGACAGGGCACAAAAGCAGTGGCAGAAATTTTAAAACAGGCACTGCCAGAAATAGAAATTGTATATGTAAAAGCCAAGACAGTATCTCAATTTAGGCAAGCGTATCAAGAAGATGCAGCTTTTATTAAAGTACGTGAAATGAATGATCTTCATCATGCAAAAGATGCATACTTAAATATTGTTGTAGGGAATACTTATTTTGTGAAGTTTACAAAGGATGCAGCTTGGTTTATAAGAAAAAATCCGGGACGTACATATAGTTTGAAGGAAATGTTTACCGGAAAATATGATGTGGAGAGAAATGGAGAAGTTGCATGGAAAGCAGGGTCTAAAGGAACAATTGTCACAGTAAAAAAACAGTTGTTAAAAAATAATATTCTTGTGACGAGAAAAGCATATGAGGTAAAAGGCAGTTTGTTTGATCAGCAGATTATGAAGAAAGGAAAGGGACAGATTCCGATCAAAGCAAATGATGACAGGCTATCCAATATAGAAAAATACGGTGGATATAATAAGGCAACAGGAACTTACTTTATGCTTGTGAAATCAAAAGATAAAAAGGGAAAGGAAATGAGGTCGATCGAATTTGTTCCGTTGTATCTGAAGGATGTGATTGAACAGGATGAAGAGGCAGCATTAGAGTATCTTAGAAAAGAAAGAAATCTAAGAGAACCGGAAATTCTTGTTAAAAAAATAAAAACGGATACATTATTTAAAGTGGATGGATTTAAAATGTGGCTGTCGGGGCGTACAGGGAATCGATTGATTTTTAAAGGAGCGAATCAATTGATTTTATCTGAGGAAGATAGCAGGATTTTAAAGAAAGTTGTGAAGTTTAATCTGAGAAGAAAAGAGAATAAGAATGTAACAATAATGGAAAAAGATGAAATTAATACAGAAATACTCCTACAGTTATATGATACATTCTTGTGGAAGATTCAAAATACCATATATGGAATCAGGTTATCGGCGCAAGAGAAAACTTTGAAAGAAAAGCGAGAGACATTTAGAAGTCTTTCTTTAGAAGAGCAGACACTTGTTTTATATGAAATTTTACATATGTTTCAGTGTCAGAGTGTTTCAGCAAATTTGAAAGCTATTGAAGGTCCGGGAAATGCAGGGATTTTAGTTATGAACAATAACATTACAAACTGTAATCAGATTTCTATTATAAATCAATCTCCAACGGGAGTGTATGAACAAGAGATTGATTTGTTAAAGGTATAAGTATGAGTTGGAGGATAATTGTTATCTCCAAGCGAGCAAAACTGGATTTGCAATTAGGATATATGGTTGTGCGAAGTGAGGAGATAACAAAAATTGTTTTGAGTGAGATCTCAACAATATTAATCGAATCTACAGCAGTATCTTTGACAACAAGTTTGCTGGCGGAATTGTCAAAAAGAAAAATAAAGGTTATCTTTTGTGATGAAAAGAGAAATCCATCAGCAGAATTGATCAGTTATTATGGAAGTCATGATACAAGTAATAAAATTCGAAAGCAGATTGCATGGAAACAAAGCACGAAAGAAGCTGTTTGGACAGAAATTGTGACTGAGAAAATCAGAAAACAAAAAGAGTTCCTCGAGGCGCTCGGAAAGGAAGAGTCAGAGTTATTATCATCATACTTAAAGGAAATAGATTGGAATGATGTCACCAATAGAGAAGGTCATGCTGCGAAAGTATATTTTAATGCAGTATTTGGTATGGATTTTACGAGGACAGAAGACAGTATTATTAATGCAGCATTGAATTATGGTTATACTATTATTTTGTCGGCTTTTACAAGAGAAATTGTAGCGAATGGTTATTTGACACAGTTGGGAATATTTCATGATAACATGTTTAATCAATTTAATTTAGCTTCTGATCTTATGGAACCTTTTAGAGTATTGGTTGATCGTGAAGTTTTTGGACTGAATCTCACAAAGTTTGAACATGAGGAAAAAATGCAGTTGGTTAATATATTAAATCATGAAGTGAAAATAGACAACAAAATACAATATGTAAATAATGCGATAAAGATTTATTGTAAAAGTGTTTTTGAAGCTTTAAACGAAGATGATAGTGCTTTGATCCGATTTTATAAGAATGAGTTATAGATTTATGAGGGTATTGGTGTTTTTTGATTTGCCGGTTGTGAAAAGTGAGCATAGAAGGGCTTATGCAAGGTTTAGGAAATTTCTGCTGAAGAATGGTTTTATGATGTTACAAGAATCGGTTTATTGCAAACTTGCTTTAAATGGAGCAGTTGCAAATGCGATTATTAGTAATGTACATAAAAATAAGCCGGAGGAAGGTCTCGTACAGTTATTGACAGTGACAGAGAAACAATATGCAAAGATGGATATAATTGTAGGGGATATTAAAAGAGAAGTTTTAGATAGTGATGAAAGGTTGGTGATTCTGTGAAATTAGTTTCTTCTGAATTGTCATATGCAGTGTTATCGGATAAATATCAAGTGACAGAATGGGTTATAGAATCACCTGACCTTTTTGCTCGGTATGCTCAAGAGCTGGCATGTCAGTGTAATGGAGAAGACGGGAACTTTGTTTTGTCACAGGGCGATAAGATTGTAGAAATGGCGAAGTATATGGAAGTTGTCTTTAATCCATTAGGTGTTGATATCAATAACAAAAAAATAATAAATAGGCTGTATCTGGAGTTGGATCAATTGGCAAAACAAGAAGACATGTATTTACAGACCGTACAAATTAGGCATTATCTTTTGGAATATTTGATGGAATTGGAGCAAAAGAGTGAGTACATTTTAGATTTTGAACAAGAAATTGATTTGACATTAATATTTAAAGCGGCAGGAATAAAACATGGGATTATAGAAGAGGATTATCTGGAAAGATTGATTCGATATATGAAGGTTGTATCACGAGTATTAGGAATTAAAATAATAACTTTTATTAATCTTAGGAGTTATTTGAATGATGTGCAGATGGAACAATTACTAAAGGAAGCAATTTGTCAGGAAATTCAAATCTTGCTTGTCGAAAATCAAGAAAGGACTTGTTTAAAAGACACATTTCGTTATATTATAGATAATGATAAATGTGAGATTTATTAAGTGCTTGAGTGCGACATTTTATGCAGATGAGGGCATTTCATTTTTGGATTTGAGGTTTGAGAATGATGTAAAAATGTATGGTACTCAAGCGACGATACGATTGCAGGGTACGCGCCGAAGGTTTGAGAATGATGTAAAAATGTATGGTACTCAAGCTTGTAGCCTCTCTTACATCGCCTTTACACGGTTTGAGAATGATGTAAAAATGTATGGTACTCAAGCCTTCTACTGTCATGTTTGACAGTGCAGAAAGTTTGAGAATGATGTAAAAATGTATGGTACTCAAGCAAACAAAGACGAGGTCGGTCCTATGTCAAGATTTAGTACAAGTTAAAATGAGGTTTTCCTCATCTTAACCTGCCAGCTGCAATTCGTCTTGCTGAAGCCTACGATACAACTCTTC
>JAGZJD010000072.1 GCA_018365895.1 Lachnospiraceae bacterium
TCCATTCATGAACGGCTTGAGATTAATAAGAGGATTATTCAAGAAAAGCAGGGAAAAGATAAGCCGGAGAGAGGGGCTGATCGGGGTGTGAGATAAGTAAATGTTAAGACTGGAAGTCGCTGGTGAGGGTGGCTTCTGGCCTTTTTTTAATTAGATGAAGTGATGGAAAAAATTGCTTTTATGTGTACGCAGATTTCTCTTCTAGTACATCGTTCGATAATTAACTGGACTTTTTGATTGGCAATGTATCAACAATAACCTCTTCGGATACATCTATGTCTTCAAGATTATATTTCCAACGAAATATTACAGGTTCCTCGTTGATCTCATCAAAGTACTTGTAGATGCGTTCTTTTAATTCTTCTTTTGTTTTCACTCGTATTCCGCGAAGCATCTGCTTTGTCATTTTGCTGAAAAATCCTTCGATCATATTCAGCCATGAGCCGTGTTTAGGCGTGAATACAAATTCAAATCTTCCGGGTACTGTGGAAAGATATTTTCTTGTAACCTCAGAGGTATGTACTTTTAGATTATCAAGCACAAGACGGATTTTGTCGCCTTTGGGATATTTGCTGTCAAGCATTTTTAAAAATTCAATATAGTCGTTACTATTATGCGTTTCACTGATCAGAGGGATCGCTTCTCCGGTCTGCAGATCAATCCCTGCCAACAGGGACAATGTCCCAAGACGCTTGTATTCGTAATCCCTGCTGATTGTGCTGTGGCGCTCATCCGGCAGAAGATCTGGAGACGTTGTGGCAATTGCTTGTATCCCGGGCTTCTCATCATAAGAAAGCACATGGATTGCCTGTTGATCTTCTTCCCATGGAATAAACTGGCCATTTTCATCAAACTGCATGGAAAGCTGTTTATATACTAACAACACATTATGCATTTTATCCTCAAAATCCGGATCGCGGTTTTCACAGTAATACTTGATCCGAAAAGGTTTTATTTCAGCTTCGTCCAGTATGCTGTGTACAGTGCTTTTATGAATCGTAGAGAGTCTTGTAAATCCAGCTGCCTCCGCATTTTTATTAATGTGTGATGTAAGTTTTGCATAAGTCCATGTTTCCGCAGCATAACCGAAATCAATTGGTTTCTGGCAGGCAATATTGATGATCCATGCTTTCTCATCATCAGTAATTTCTGCGTTGCGGCCACGTCCCGGTGCATCAAATAAGGCGTTTTCCACACCACCTGCTGCATATTTATTTAAGCAGAGCATAACACTCTTGCGGTTCATGCCGACTTTATCCGCAATTTCATTAATAGGGCGTCCTTCTGCTTTCAAGAGCAGGATACGGGCACGAGCTGATGTTTGAGCCTGTATTGTGCGGGCACGGGTTTGTGCTTCAAGAAATTCACGTTCTTTAGCACTAAGTTTGATAACACTTGATTTCCTTCCCATAGATAGGATACCTCCATCATCTTGATGCAAATATTCTATCATGGCCGAAATATAAAGTCGAGTTATTTAAAAGACATTGTACTAGAAAAGTGCTTGAATCAGGGCGCAGATAGAGTACTAGGCAAAACTAAATAAGGAATACTCTCAGTTTGTTTTGATATGTAGAATAATGCGATTTGTTAAAAATAAATACGAGAAAAATATATGGCCGAATTTGCTGGAATGCTTCTGGAATAGTATATTGACATTGGTGAATCCGTGCTCTATGATAATAATATCAATACGCACCTAAGTATTGCAAAACACTCAATTCAATTAAGCCTGGCGGTAAAGTATTCCGTCAGGTATTTTTTGTTTTTATGCAAATGCGAGAAATATGATTAATTAATCTGTAGGGCATGCAGAAAGCATAGTATATCAGAATCTGCGAATGGATCTGTACTTGTTATAATCCCATGCAATGAGCGGCCTCATCACATCCTGTACAATTATGATTGTCGGATTGTAGATAACATAATTAAAGAAAGCGTTTACCTATATAAAATAGTTAAAATGGCTAATAATTATTGCCTGTTAAAATAAAATATGTTAAATAATACATAAAATATAAGATATATATATCTGATGGTTTTGATACTAGAGAAAATATTTTTACACAGTCAGGAGGTAGAATATGAAAAAGAAACTGGCAGTATTATTATGCGTTTCAATGACAGTAGGACTGTTAGCAGGATGTGGCGGACAGAACAGTGAAAAGGGGAACGGCGAAGGTGCTTCAGATGACGGAGAAACAGCTGAAAGTACGGAAATAAGTATCTGGCATGACGGAGATGAGGCGATCATGCAAGTGATACAGGACAAAGTGAATGAGGAACTCAGCAAGGAAAATATTACGGTAAGCTTTGAAAAGAAGACAGGGCTGACAGATCAGATCAAATTGTATGGCAGCGATGAGGAAAATGGCCCCGATATGTATATGTATGCCCATGATTCATTGGGAACTTTTGTAGAAATGGGTGTGCTGTCGCCGATCACAGATGTAGTCAGCGAGGACGTCTACCAGGATATGCTGCCCATGACATTGGAGGCAGGCCAGTATAAGGGAGAGCAGTATTTACTGCCCATTTATTATGAAACACTCCTCTTTATGTATAACAAAGATCTGTGGGAGGGCGAAGTTCCGAATACTACGGAGGAACTCTATGAATATATGACGGCGCATACAGATGAAAGTACATATGCTTTGGTCAATCAGCATTCAACAGCCTACAATGTTGCACCGGTAATCAATGGATTTGGCGGATATATCATTGATGAAAATGCGAAGCCGGGTCTGAACGATGAAAAAACAAAAGAAGCGATCGAATATAATAAGAAATTTGCCGAGCTGGAGGCAGATGGAGATTACAATACTATCACTACACTTTTTAATGAAGGAAAAGCTGCTGCAATCATTGGCGGGCCATGGCTGGTATCGGGGATCAGGGATGCCGGTATAGATCTGGGGATTAAGTCGCTTGCAGAGTTTGAGCTTCCAAATGGGAATACATTGATCCCTTATTCCGGAGTACAGGGCATCGGCGTAATGAAACAAGCAGTAGAAAACAAGAAAGACGCTGTGGCAAAGGTGTTTACAGCATTAGCAGATCCGTCAGTTGGTGTTGCTCTTGCAGAAGAATCTAATTGTGCTCCTGCGAATCAGACGTCTTATGAAGATGAGTCAGTTGCAGGCAATGAAATGATCGCGGCAATGAAGTCTACTGCTGAAGTAGCCATTCCAATGCCCAATATACCTGAAATGAGTGTGATGTGGGGACCGGCGGAAGCGCTTCTGGCAGCAGTTAATAAATCGGGTGCGGATATTGACAGTGCAGCGGACCAGTATCAGCAGGAGGCGGAAACAGCGATTGCTGATATGCAATAGTGCAATTATTTCGGGGAAGGCTGTGGGGCAGGGAAAGCTACCTCCAGCCCTTCTTTTTTACAGAATGAGATGAGGCGATAAATGATGAAAAAGAAAAACAGATTTTTGCCGTGGAAATATGGAACGCCAGCGCTGGTTCTGATAGGAGTTATTGTAGTATTCCCTATTTTATATACAGGTTATATCGCTCTGACCAATATGAATATGTATCATTGGGATGACTATCACATTATTGGACTGGAGAACTTCCAAAGAGCTTTGACAAAAGTAGATTCCGGGTTCCTTTCTGCGTTGGCAACCACAATCATCTGGACGGTTTTAAATATGGTGATACAAATTGTGGCGGCATTTTTTTTAGCACTTGGGTTAAATGTGAAAGGATTGAAACTGGCAAGAGTATATAAGACACTTTTAATGTTTCCATGGGCAATGCCGGCATATGTCTCGATCCTTTTGTGGCGGGTCGGCATGTTTAATACAGAGTTCGGATTCTTAAACAAACTGTTGGCGGCGGTAGGATTGGATCAGATGAATTTTTTGTCGGAAAATGTGCCTGCCTTTATTTCCTGCATGGTACTGAATCTTTGGATGGCACTCCCGTTTATGATCATGATGATGGATAGTGCGCTGCAGAGCGTAGACAGAAGTTATTATGAGAGTGCAAAACTGGATGGAGCAGGTTTCTGGACGCGGAATTGGTATATTACGATACCATCAATCAAACCGGTTCTGGCTCCGGCAGTTATTATGACTACATTTACGACATTTAAGCAGTTTGATATCGTGTATTTGCTGACAATGCAGAAAGGTTCCTATTCAGGAGCCACACTTCAGACAGTGATCACCTATGCGCACCAAAATGCGTTTGTATCAAATAATTATGGGCTGTCATCAGCAGTATCGATCATCATTTTCTTATTCATCATCATATTTTCAATGTTTACGAACAGAGGGGTGAAAGAAGCATGAGTAATTGGAAAAAAGTAAGACGTCTGGTGGGGCTTACCACGTTAAATTTAATTTTCCTTGCAATTTGTATCGTAACACTTGTGCCGATCCTCTATGCAGTTACTCTTTCGCTCAGCGGTTCCGGCGGGGCGCTGAGTTCGGGGTTAACATTTATTCCGGAGACGCCGACTTTGGATAATTACCGGGCAATCCTGATGGAAGAACCATTTTTGCTCTGGCTGAAAAATTCTGCAATACTTAGTGTTGGCACAATGGTTGTTGCAATGGGAACAGCGGTGACAGCGGCATATGCATTTTCAAGATATCGGTTTCGCGGAAGAAAGGCTGTCCTGCAGATGTTACTTATTTTAAATGCGTTCCCACAAATATTATCCATGTTTGCGATTTTTCGGTTGTTCCGTACGTTTCATCTGCTGAATTCGTATATTGGATTGATAATTGTCTACGCCGGAAGCATGTGTATTTTCAGTATCTGGAATATGAAAGGATATTTTGATACGATTCCGGTGGAGATAGAGGAGGCAGCGCAGATTGATGGAGCGAGTGGAAGACAGATTCTTACCCGGATTGTCCTGCCTTTGGCAAGACCTGCAATCATTGTCACGGCAGTAATGGTACTGATCTATGTATGGAATGAATATCTTTTTTCAACTACATTTATGATGGATGAAAGCAGTTACACGCTGGCAGGAGGGTTATATCAACTTCAGTCAAATGATTACAGCAGGAGTTGGTCTTTATTTTCAGCGGCTTCTATCCTTGTATCTATTCCGATACTGATTGTATTTTTCTGTATCCAGAAATATATGATCTCGGGACTTACAGCAGGGGGTGTAAAAGGATGAATCAGACGGAAAAGATAGACAAAGCGGCAATCCTGCATATTCCACTGTCGCAGTACGCCTTTGCTACTTCAGAATATAGTATAACGATCCGTCTGCGGGCAAAAAAAAGCGATCTGACAAGATGTGTACTCTACACAGCGGACCGGGTATGCAGGGAGACTCCTGTTTGCTTTTCAGGAACAGATATGAGGGTTTGCGTCACGGATGAATGCTTTGATTATTATGAAGCAGATCTGACGCTCCCATATAATAGGGTCTGCTATTATTTTAAGTTGGAAAAGGGGGAGGAGTGGACTTACTATTATGCGGACCGCTTTACGAAAAAGCTTCCGGACAGAGCAGCGGACGGAGTATTAATAGATGGCAGGAGCGAATATTATCAATATCCATTTATTCTAAGGGATGAGATCCCAGATGTGCCGGAATGGTTCAAGAGAGCTGTGGTTTATAACATATTTCCGGACAGTTATGCAAATGGGAAACGCGTGCTACAGGTTCATCAAAAAGAGCAATTACTGGAAAACGGCGTTGCCGTTAAGGTAAGGCTGGGAGGAACGCTGGATGGGATTACAGAGAATCTGGATCACATTCAAAAAATGGGATTTAACTGCCTTTACCTGAATCCGATATTCGCTGCAGGAGAATACCATAAGTACGATGTGGTGGATTATTACCATATTGATCCTTGCTTTGGAACGGAAGAGGATTTTCAGCGGCTTGTGGAGGCTGTGCACAAAAGAGGAATGCACATTATAATAGATGGTGTTTTTAACCATTGCAGCTGGAGATTTTTTGCATTCGAGGACGTGGTGAAAAATGGTGAGAAGTCTCGGTATAAGAGCTGGTTCTATGATCTGGCGTTTCCGGTAATGCGTCCGGATGATCCGGATAAAATCCCGGGATATACATGTTTCGCATACGAAAGAAAGATGCCAAAGCTCAATACATCAAACCGTGAGGTACAGCTTTATTTTGCAGATGTTGGAACCTATTGGATCAAAAAATACCATGTAGATGGATGGCGGTTGGATGTGGCAAACGAGATCAGCCGGGAATTCTGGAGGACATTTCGAAAAGCGGTTAAAACAGCAGATGCGGATGCAGTGCTGATCGGCGAAGTATGGGAGAACGCCCATTCCTGGCTTAGAGGGGATGCATTTGATTCCACAATGAATTATGAGTTCCGCAGGATATGTATGGATTATCTGACGGAAGAAAAACCGGATGGGATAACAGCGGCATATGAGTTTGAAAAGATGAGGTTGAGATATCCTGATAATATAGTGAAAGGCCAGCTTAATCTTTTGGACAGCCATGACGTTCCGAGATTCCTCTCCATGTGCCATGGTGAGGGGGCGTTGTGGAAACTGGGATGCATTCTTTTGATGTTAATGCCGGGAGTGCCCAGCTTATTTTACGGGGATGAGTGTGGTGTGGAAGGAGTCCTGGAAGAAGATTACCGGCAGCCTATGCCATGGGGAAAGGAGCGCACATTTAGCGACTTTATCTGTCAGCTTATTATGATCCGGAATAACTATATAGATGAAAAAACAGACTACAGACCGATTTGGGAGCTGATCCGCGGAGGCGTGTTCGCATTTGCACGGCCAGGGCTTAACGGAACTCTGCGGGTAATCATTAATGCAGGGATGGAATCTTTGTGCTGCCCGATATCCGCGGGGGAAAAGATGGTGATGAGTTCCGGAAGGGATGGGGAAGAGGATACAATAGAAAGGAAAGGATACCGGATTACTTTGAGTAATAAATAGAATGATTATTTGAAACTGATTGTTTCCCGAGGGCGCAGAGTTATGTTTCTCAGCGCCCTCGGTATTTATTATAGTATATCATCGTTGATATTGCGTGTAGATGATCTGATGATCAGTTCAGGTACTGTAGTAAATGACTGCATATTTAAGCTGGGATTACGGATCTTTTTCATCAGGATTTCAGCCGCCTGTTGGCCCAGTTTATTAACGTTAATATCTACAACTGTTAATGGCGGATCGATTAACTGTGACAGCGGGTAATCATCGAAAGTGATCATGCCAATATCATTTGGAATATTCATGCCGCGTTTGCGGATTGCAGATGCGGCGCCCATAGCGATTTTGTTATCTTCACATATGACGGCGTCTGGAAGGAAGCTTCCCCTGAGTAATTCTTCCATCATTTCAAAACCACTTTGTTTACTATATGTTCCGTATTTTATAGAGGAATCAGGAACATCCAGACCGAAGATCCGCATAGATGAAACGAAGCCCCGCAGCCGATGTCTTGAGATTTCGTCCGTCTGAGGGCCGCCGATAAACGCAATATGGGTATACCCACATTGCGTCAGATATTCGGTTGCCAGATGTCCAGAAACATGGTTGTTGATATCAATCCAACAGGCAGCAGTAGAAAAGGGGGGCCTACCGATAATTACATGGGGGAAACTCTTTTTTACAAGGAGATCCACAAGAGGGCGGGATGTAGAAGAACCGTGGATCAATATACCATCGGCAGCCCGTCTCCCTATAATATCGGCAGCCTCGTGGCAGGCGGTGTCCTTATCTTTTACGCCTAGGAAGCTGAAATTATATTTTTTTTCATAAACAACTTTTTGTGCCCCGGACATAATTTCGAACATATGGGGATTATGGAATGCAGTGAGCGGTTCCGTGACAGCTAAAAAGATAATATTATCTGAGCGTTCCCGGGCAAAATTACAGGCTTGTGCATTCGGATGGTAATTAAGTTGTTTAATTACTTCCAGTACGCGAAGCCGCGTGGGTTCAGAAATAGAAGGTTTTCCATTGATTACTTTAGATACTGTGGCGATAGACACGCCAGCTTCTTTCGCTACATCCTTAATTGTTGTTGACATGACAGCACCCCTTCCTTATGGGTCAATGGTATAACGTTTACCTGATTTAATCAAGCAGATTAGATGAAAAATATATTATTTTTGAATACTAATTGGAATAATTGCTGTAAAAATACCGGTATTTTCTTAGAAACAAGAAAAAAATTTTCTTAAAAAGGGGTGAACGTATGAAAAGGATGTATAAAAGAATTGCTAAGCTGATGAGTGCGATCCTTTGTATGGCATTGATTTTTACAATTTTGCCGGCAATTCCCGCTTCAGCGGCAACCAGTTTGCGGGGAGAATCTATTTACCAGATAATGGTAGACAGGTTCTATGATGGAGATCCCACAAACAATGCAAGTAGTACAGGAGATCACCAATGAGAAGGCACCGGATGCTCCGGAAGAAGTAAAGACCGGAGATAATACTATGCTCATCATTCCAGTGATCATTGGAATCCTGGCGGTGATCGGAATCATCGTGCTGATCATTCGGATCCGGCGCAGTAAGAGATAAGAGGGATATCTGTAAGTAAAACAGGGATCAAATAAGAAACGTGTAGCCTGTTAGAGAAGCAGGCTGCTGGAATAGTATAGTCTGGAGCGGCAGTGTACTTTTTCGGTATGCTGCCGCTCTTTTTTGATTGGAGGCAGAGGATGAAAAAAGAATATATATTGTTGGGAGTTTTAGTGGCTGTTTTGCTGGCAGCAGGGATCTGGATCTTTCAGATAGTAAGCGAATACCAGAGGGCGGATCAGGAATATGAGGAACTGACGGAATATATAAGAGAAACAGACGAAGAGGATACGACTCAAGATAAAAAGACAGAAAATAAAGAGGACGAAGAGACCGAGAAATCTGGCAGTGCGGAGGACTTTACCGTTGATTTTGAAGCATTAAAAAAGATCAATTCGGATATTGTAGCATGGATCCGGATACCTGGAGTCTTGGACTATCCTGTAGTGCAGGGAACAGACAATTCCTATTATTTACATCATACTTTTCGGAAAGAGTATAACATTGCCGGGAGCATTTTTCTGGATGCTAGAAATACGGCAGACTTTTCGGATGGAAAGAATATCATTTATGGTCATAACATGAGGGATGGGAGTATGTTTCATGTGCTGCGTAAGTTTCAGGATCTGGATTTCTATCAGGCAAACCGGGAGATCTGGCTATACCTGTCCGATGGCAGCGTACAGGTTTATGAGATCGTGGGGTGTGAAGAAGTGAGAGCTGCAGGAGAGGTATATGAACTGCAGACAGGAAAGATAGAAGATAAAGAATTGATTCTGTCTACCTGTAGTTCAAGGTCAGAGTGGAGAGTGATTGTGAGAGGAAAGCTCTAATAGGATATATAAAGCTATTCTTTCATAAAAAATTGCTAGACTATTTGAAACAGAATACAACGTGCCTAATGAAATGATTTCCCTGGAAGTGCCGATGTCATATTATGTACAAGGTGCCTCTGGAAGAGCCGATATTGTTATTCACAGAGAAGATAGGGAAGACCATTGTTATATCCTGTTGCCATAATTGAGTGAAAAAAGGAAAATGTATTTTTGACGGATAATGTGTTTGATCAGGCAATCAACTATTGTGATATAGTTGGCGGTGATTATATTATCGTTACGAATGGAATTGAAATTGAAATGGCAGCATATGATGAAAAAACAGATTCATATATTGTTCTAAATGAAATTTTACAGTACAGGGAGATGTTAAATCAAGAATATTCACTGCCAGAAGTTCCGAAAGAAAATTTTGAACGCTTTTCGATTACTGAATTAGAAAACCAAGAAAAGATTGAAGAGTATAGTGAAATGGGAACATGGATTTTCGGACAGGATACACCACCTTGGATACTGGATACGAACATTTGCCGTCAATTTCTGCCAAGCGATGTTAGATGACAAACACACGCTTCCATCAAAGGAATGTAAAAATTTTGATGTAATCAAGGATATAGGCAGACGGTATATGGACTATGGAAATGCTGGAGGCGGTCACTATAATGGAATTTATAGATCTTTTCTTGTAAGGGATAGATTTGGAGAAACGCAGATTGTTTCGATATCCATATTTGGTACGACCTCAGATTTGAATGATGAAAAACGAGGTAGTTATACATCATTAGTTCTTGCCATAGATCGTTTCAAAACAAGTCATAATTCTTTGCAGTACAATGTGGATCGTTTCGCAAAACAAAATGGGAATACTATAGTGTTTACGCACAATGGGCAGATTAGTAGTTTTAAAAGTAGCTATGTAATTGAAAAAGTAAAAAAAGTCAGCGATAGACTTTCTGTATTTGAAAATAGCATATTATTGGGAAAAGTAGATACTGGTGAATTGCTTTATCTTGACAATGCTATGTTTGCAGATTTCATTTATAATATGATTGAATATGCACTTTTGCGAGAAGAAGTAAGACGAGATATAAGAAAAGCAAGAGGCACCGTTAAGTAGGCACCTCTTCTTTTTAAAGGGTTGGCTCTTTTCCTGATACAGGAATTTGTATCTCCGGAGCATTGAGCAGTGCTGCGAAATTCTGTCTAATGATATCCAGTGTCTTCTGCTTTTTTTGCAATTCCTGTTTTTCCCGGACAGTAGCAACCTGTTCAGATTCAAGATTTTCTATCCTCTTCTGGATTTTATTAGAGCTTGGGATTTTGGTAACACCGAGATCCTGAAGCTCTTTTTTTAGTGAATCGTGCAGTTGGTATTCTGCTTGATGTTTGGTT
>JAGZJD010000073.1 GCA_018365895.1 Lachnospiraceae bacterium
CATGCGGGAAATCTTATAAAAGCAATTGCCGGCCTTGTGGGCGGCGGCGGTGGTGGACGTCCGAATATGGCTCAGGCAGGAGGAAAGAATCCGGCTGGAATAGAGGCTGCCCTTGTAAAAGCAGAAGAGGTGTTGGCAGAACAGCTTGCATAGAATCAGGCATAAAATATTATAAAAATAAGTAAGATCCCGAAACTTCTTAAGAGGAGAGAAGTTTTGGGATCTTTATGCAATATACAAAACAATATTGAATTATCAAAGAATACTTATAAGGAAAGAACTTCTTTTACAAGTTCGGACTGACTTGCAACTTCGCTTTCAATATAACTTTCCAAGAAAGATTTCATACTATTTTTGCTGTAGCGGTTGCCATGAATAATCTGTCCTAATCGACGAACAGTTTTTTCGACAGTATCGTTTACAAGAATGTAGTCATACTGGGCTGCACAAAGAATCTCTTCTTGAGCAATCAGAAGACGTTCTTCCAATTCTTCTTTTGTCTCCGTATTGCGGTTACGAATACGCTCTTCTAATTCATTCCATGTAGGTGGAACGATGAAAATTAATGTTGCATCTGGGCAGAGAGAACGAATCTTCATAGCACCGGAAACATCTACAGTGAGGATGACATTGTGTCCGGCAGCGCGTGCTTCCTCGACAGCCTTACGAGGAGTACCGTATCCGTTGCGGTTATAGTATCCGTATTCTAACATCTGGCGTGAGCGGATCATACGATCGAATTCCAAATGAGAAAGGAAGTAATAGTCTTTACCATCTACTTCGTTCTCGTGAGGAGCTCTTGTTGTTACTGCAGTACATCTTGTTGCGTTTGGATGTTCTTTTAGATACTGGTTAATAATTGTTCTCTTTCCAACACCACTTGGACCTGAAATTACGATTAACTGTCCTTCTTCTGCGATTTTATCAAAATAATTTTTTACTGCGCTCATTATTATCAGCCGCCTTTCATATTAGAGTTATTATATTCATAATGTTATTATATACGCTACAGAATTGAAACACAATAAAAGATATTTTATTAACATGAAAGATTATTTGTTAACAAGTTGATAAAAAGTTTTTTGCTTTTTTTGGAAGTTTCTCAAAAGAAACGGTTGACGAACAGAAAAAATATGGTATAATTCTATTAGTGCAAAAAAATACCCGAACAGTCGTATGCTGCACAATATAGGGCTGGAGGGAGGTTAGGTGTGAGACTATGTCAAATGTAATCGTAAAAGAGAATGAGACGTTAGATAGCGCTTTAAGAAGATTTAAGAGAAATTGCGCAAAAGCTGGTATCCAGCAGGAGATTCGTAAAAGAGAACATTACGAGAAACCAAGCGTAAGACGTAAGAAAAAATCTGAAGCTGCAAGAAAACGTAAATATAACTAATTTTAATATGTGCAAATTAAGTGGAGTGTTGACAAAACACTCCATTTTTACTATCATACAATACATTGGAGAAGAGAAAAATGTGGTGGGATAAAGTGATTTTTGGAATGGATTCTTATCAGGTTGTCTGGTGGTTTTTGACATACAGTATACTTGGGTGGGCGGTAGAATCTCTGTACATGTCTTTTTGTAATAGGAAATTAACAAACAGAGGATTTGCCAAAGGGCCATTTTGTCCGATTTATGGTGTCGGGGCATTAACAGTCTATTTTTTACTCCGAAGATATGAAAGCAATACATTGCTGCTATTTATTTATGGTTCTGTTTTGGCTACTACACTGGAATTTTTGACTGCATTGCTGATGTTGCGGATTTTTGGAGATTTCTGGTGGGATTATAAAGAAAAACCGTTCAATTACAAAGGAATTCTCTGTGTGGAGAGTTCAATTGCCTGGGGATTCTATACAGTATTTTTATTTGGATTTTTGCAAAAAATGGTCGTTTCTTTCGTAAAGGGGATTCCGCTCTCTTTTGGAAAAGTTGCCGGAAGTATTTTGATACTTGCATTTCTGGGAGATTTTCTGCATAGTTTCTATGAAGAAAAGAAAGGTGTGTTTCCTGAATGGAAAAAGATATTGACAGAAAGATTCAGAGGATAACATGTTTGGTTATATTATTGTTAATAAGCCGGAGATGAAAATAAAAGATTTTGAAATATATCATGCCTACTATTGCGGATTGTGCCAGTCATTAAAAGAACGTTATGGAATGGTAGGGCAAACGACGCTTTCTTATGATATGACATTTCTTCATATTCTATTGACGGCTCTTTATGAACCGGAAGTAAAGAAGGAGATGGTGCGTTGTGTTGCGCATCCACTTGCAAAACATCCGGCAAGAATAAGTGAATATACAGCATATGCAGCAGATATGAATATCATTCTTACTTATTATAAATGTAAGGATGATTGGAATGATGACAAAAATATGAGAAAACTGCTTTATGGAAAAATGCTCAACCAAAAGGGGAGAAAACTGCGGATATCATATGAGGAGAAACTGCGAAAGATTGAGAGCTGCCTAAAGGAAATATCTGCTGAAGAGGCAAAAGGTACATTAGAAGCAGAGCAGATGGCAGGAAAATTTGGAGAAGTAATGGCCGAGATTTTTGCATATCGCAAAGATGAGTGGGAGAAAAGTCTTAGAAAAATTGGATTTTATTTAGGAAAGTTTATCTATTTGCTTGATGCATATGAGGATATTGAGAAAGATTTAGAAAATGGAAGTTATAACCCGTTTCGGGAAGAATGGAAACGTGAAGACTTTAGAGAACACACAAAGATGATTCTGACTATGATGATGGCAGAGTGTTCGGCAGAATTTGAACGTCTGCCGATATTGGAGCATTTGGATATTTTGAGAAATATCCTTTACTCCGGCGTGTGGTTTCGTTATGAGGCAGTAAATAAAAAGAGATATCAGGATAAGGTGGAAGAAAATGTTTGATCCATACAGCATATTAGGAGTTTCGAGAGATGCTACGGATGAAGAAATAAAAAAAGCATATAGAGGATTGAGCCGGAAGTATCATCCGGATGCCAATATTAATAATCCCAATAAAGATGAAGCAGAACGCAAATTCAAAGAAGTTCAGCAGGCATATGAACAGATTATGAAAGAACGGACACAAGGTGCCGGAGGCGCAGGAGATTATTCCTATGGGGGAGGCTTCGGAGGATTTGGAAGCTACGGAGGATTTGGCGGCGGCTATCAGCAGAAAGAAGAATCTCAGGAATCGGCTTACTTACGCGCAGCTGCAAATTATATTAACAGTGGTCATTACAAAGAAGCTTTGAATGTGCTTGGACAGTTGAAAGACAGAGATGCCAGATGGTATTATTACAGTGCCATTGCCAATTCGGGAGCGGGAAATAATGTACTTGCGTTGGAACATGCCAGACAGGCATCACAGATGGATCAGGGAAATTGGGAGTATCAATCACTCGTACAGCGTCTGGAATCGGGAAGTAGCTGGTATCGCGGTATGCAGAATCCTTATGGTTCTACTGTTATGGGTGGTGGAGATTGCTGTATGAAGCTTTGTCTCGCCAATATTATTTGTAATTGTTGCTGTGGCGGCGGAATGTGTTGCGGTGTGCCGGGCGGCGGTTATTATATTTAAGTTGTAAATAGTGATTTTTCAAAGAAGTATTAAAAAGGAAGGAGCTGTCAGGAAAGAGATAGTTCCAAGCAAGGGCAGATGTGACTTATATCAAGTCACATCTGCCCTTGACTTTTGCTAATCGAAGCGGTACTAATCAGCAGATACTGATTCTTCAGATGTGTTAAAAAGAAATAGCAGATTTTAGTGTATTTTTTATACCGCAAGTATCGGTAAATTCTATTTCGTAAAAAACATTTTCTGTACGATTTGGAATACGCAGTTCTAAGTCGATTGGTGTATTCAGGTAACTGCAGTCGGTATAGGCATATCCAGATTCGGCATCCTCGTCGGTCGGTATCTGGTCTATTTGCTGAAAAGCCTGTACGGTATCAGAAAGATCAAGCGGAAGTTCTGCTAGCGTTTTCTCGCCCTGACGAATTCGAACAATGCCGGTAACCGGATAATTTATAAGAACAGGCAGTGACGAAGTTGTGTCAAAAGCCGCGCCGATACTTATAGTCAATTCTCCTTTTAACGTAAGCGTATTATTTTTGAAACTAACTTCAGGAGTAGAAATGATTTCGTGTTGCGGAAGTATTTCTTCTCCAAACTTTTGGTTCTCGTATAGTTTTTGCGTTTGAAAAGAGCCGTTATTGGAGATTTTTAAAAACCAGGTCTGTTCTTGACTGAGTTCATCAGGGGAAAGGGCACATTCTGAACGATATACCCCATCAATCAGTTCAGCAGGAAAGGTTCTGGATTCTGATCCGATTGTCAATATAAATTCACCAGTATCCTGTTCCTTGTAAGTTTTTGGAACAGCGCTCATTTGAAAAAGAAATTGATTCGAATCTGAAACTGCATGCTGAAATATAAAGGTATAATCTGATGATAATGTCTGTTCTTCCGGGATAGAGTCTGCATTGTCTGGAGGCAGATAATGATAGTTTACATTGATGGAAGAAATCTTTTTATTCAGATAATACCCGTAAAAACAAAGTCCGATCACAAGGAATGTGAGAAAAATAACAGTTCCTTTCCAGATAAGCAGAGAATCTTTTTCCCTGAATCGATTGTTTGACGATTCTTTTTCATTAGGTACGGAAGCCGTCGGAACAGTGCTGGTTTTTGGCTCGCTTAAAAGTTCGGAAAGAGGGATATGATAAATGGAAGCCAGTTCGTGAAGTCGTTCTGTAGATGGAACGGCAGTTCCATTTTCCCATTTGGAAATTGTTTGCCGGGATACCTTCATTAAGTCGGCCAACTGTTCCTGGGAGAGATGATGTTCTTTTCGAAGCTGTTGTAATTTTTCATATAGACGCATATAATCACTCCTTTCTGATGTACTTTTATTGTATCGGAAAAGAAAGAAAAATGCTATCTATTATTGAGTGCAACATGTAATGAATTGGGCGCATAATGAATTTTCATTAGAATTTTTTTTGACACCATTTTTCAACGAGATTAATGAATGCATAGAGAGTCATTGCTAAAACACAAAGCAGTACAATGGACATTAAAAGCCAATCCATTTTGAAGACCTGACTGGAATAGATGATCAGATATCCGAGTCCTTCTCTGGCACCGATGAATTCTCCAATGATAACTCCAACAAGACAAAGTCCGATATTCACTTTCATATTGCTTATGATAGCAGGGACGGAGCTTGGCAGCACGACTTTTTGGAGCGCGTGAAGGTGCGTACCGTGTAGTGTGTAAATTAGTTTCAGATCTTCCGGATCTACTTCTTTAAAGCTGGTGTAGAGATTTAAAATACTTCCAAATATTGCAACGGACATCCCGGCCACAATGATGGTTTTCTTGTTAGCCCCAAGCCAGACGATCAGAAGGGGTGCAAGCGCTGATTTTGGAAGACTGTTTAGAATGACAAGGTATGGATCCAGGATTTCGGAAAGGGAATCAGAGAACCAAAGAAGTATAGCAAAACATATGCTACAGATTAGAACGAGGATGAAACTGATCAGTGTCTCATACACGGTAACCCAAATGTGAAGGAAAATAGTTCTGTCTGCGGAGAGATCCGCAAAGCATTTAACAATGCCGGACGGACTGCTGAAAATAAAGGAATCAATCTGTCCGGTCCTGGCAGAAATTTCCCAGAGAGTGAGAAAAAAGATAAAAAGAAAGCAGCGAAAGAAAATGACGGTATGCCTGTGGCGTTGAATTGCTTTTAAGTACTGTGCCTGCGTTGGAGAAACAGACTCAGTCTGTAAGAGATGCGGTTTGGACTGCTTTGCCATGATGATTCAACTCCTTCCAGATTAGATTGAAATATTGTTTGAATTCAGGGGTATTTCTGCGTTCTAAAGGGGTGTCTTCTTTTAGGTGAAATGTCAGCGGCAGTGTCTGGGCGATTGTAGCAGGACGATCAGAGAGAATAATTACCCGGTCTCCGAGACTGATGGCTTCGGAAAGATCATGGGTAACAAGAATTGCTGTTTTTTGTTCTTTTCGGATAATCTGTCCGATGTCATCCCCTACTGCAAGTCTTGTCTGGTAATCTAGTGCAGAAAATGGTTCGTCAAGAAGGAGGAGTTCGGGTTCCAATACGAGTGTTCGGACAAGAGCGGCTCTCTGACGCATTCCTCCGGAGAGTTCAGAAGGGCGGGAAGACTTAAAATGCCCAAGACCGTAGAGTTCCAGCAGCTCATTTGCGCGCTGGATCGTGTGGATATTCATCATATGCTGGATTTCTAATCCGAGAATTACATTGTGATAAATCGTTCGCCATTCAAATAAATGATCTTTCTGAAGCATATAACCTATATTTGCAACGCTTTCTTTTAGTGGCTTTCCGTTAATCCGGATGGTTCCGGATTCAGGAGTAAGAAGTCCGCTGATGAGTGAGAGCAGAGTGGATTTGCCACAGCCAGATGGACCGACAATCGCGATGAATTCTCCTTTCTTTAGTGAAAAGGAAATCTGTGAAAGCGCCAGAGTTTCTCCTTCTTTTGTGTGATAAGAGTAACTGACTTGGTTTAATTCCAGTACATGTTCCATTGTAAACCTCAGCTTTCTGTGTTTGTTTATATGATTAAACTATGTAAAGATTACGAAAGTGTTCTTGCGGGATTAAAAGAGGCGTTGTATAATTGAAACAATACAGTGCATGAGGAGATAGATTTGTGAATTATCAGAAAGAAACAGAGAAAATTATTGAACGTATTCAAAGAGAAGGAAGAGTTCCCAAGCTGCTACTTCATAGTTGTTGTGCTCCGTGCAGCAGCTACGTATTAGAATATTTATCTCAGTATTTTGAAATTACAGTGTTTTATTATAATCCGAATATTTATCCGGAGCAGGAATACAGGAAACGAGTCATAGAACAGGAGGCGCTGATCCGTTCTATGAATTGCAGATATCCGATAACATTTCTTGAAGGAAATTATGAGAAAGATAAGTTTTATGAGATAGCAAAAGGATTGGAAGAAGAGCCGGAAGGCGGAGAACGCTGTAGAAGATGTTACCGGCTTAGGCTTCGTGCTGCTGCCCTAGCTGCAAAAGAAGGCGGGTATGATTATGTGACAACAACTCTAAGTATCAGTCCGATGAAAAAAGCAGATTGGCTGAATGAGATTGGACAGGAAGAAGCAGAACAGCAGGGAGTTTCCTATTTGCTGTCAGACTTTAAGAAAAAGAACGGATATCAGAGATCGATACAGTTATCAAAGCAGTATGGGCTTTATCGACAGGACTATTGCGGGTGTGTTTTTTCCCGCGAAGAACGCAGAAAACAACAGGAAGAAAGAAAAAAGGAGTGATTAGAATGGCACAATTATGGGGAGGACGCTTTACGAAAGAGACAGATGAGTTGGTGTATCGTTTTAATGCATCAATTTCTTTTGACAAGCGTCTTTATGCACAGGATATAAAAGGAAGTATGGCGCATGTGATGATGCTTGCCAAACAGGGAATTCTGACCGAAGAAGAGAAGATACAGATTATCGGAGGGCTGGAAGGAATTTTAAAAGATGTGGAGACAGGAGTGCTGGAAATCAGTGAGGCTTATGAGGATATTCACAGCTTTGTGGAAGCAACTTTGATCGAGCGGATTGGAGAAGCCGGTAAGAAATTACATACAGGGCGCAGCAGAAATGATCAGGTTGCACTTGATATGAAGCTTTATGTGAGAGATGAGATTGTGGCAGAAGATCACCTTCTGAAAGAGCTGCTGGGCGTACTTCTTGGTATTATGGAAGAACACACAGAGACTTTTATGCCTGGTTTTACACATCTTCAGAAAGCGCAGCCAATTACGCTGGCACATCACATGAGTGCATATTTTGAGATGTTTAAACGAGACAGACAGAGACTTGCAGATATTTATGCGAGGATGAATTTCTGTCCTCTTGGTTCCGGAGCACTGGCAGGAACGACATACCCGTTAGATCGGGACTATACTGCAGAACTGTTGGGATTTGCAGGACCGACACTGAACAGTATGGATTCGGTATCCGACAGAGATTATCTGATAGAACTGATGTCCGCCTGTGCTACGATTATGATGCATTTGAGCAGATTCTCAGAAGAAATTATTATTTGGAATTCAAACGAGTATCAGTTTGTGGAAATTGATGATGCATACAGCACAGGAAGCAGTATTATGCCGCAGAAGAAGAATCCGGATATTGCAGAGCTTGTCAGAGGAAAAACCGGGCGCGTGTACGGCGCACTGATCTCTATCTTGACAACGATGAAAGGAATTCCGCTTGCTTATAATAAAGATATGCAGGAAGATAAAGAACTTGTATTTGATGCGATAGATACGGTAAAAGGTTGTACAGCGTTATTTACCGGAATGCTTCAGACGATGAAATTCTGCAGACAAACGATGGAAAAAAGCGCCGCAAATGGCTTTACCAATGCTACAGATGCGGCAGATTACCTTGTGAATCATGGGGTTGCTTTCCGGGATGCCCATGGAATCGTAGGTCAGCTTGTGCTTTATTGCATTGAGAGAGGAATTTCTCTGGATGAGATGAGCATGGAAGAATATAAGGCTATTTCTCCGGTATTTGAGGAAGATATTTATGATGCGATCTCTATTCGTACTTGTGTAGAGAAACGAAATACAATTGGTGCTCCGGGGAAAAAGGCAATGGAAGAGGTAATTGAACGCGACCGCAAATATTTGCAGGAAACATAGAAACAGGTTGTGAACTGCCGGAAAATAAGAATATGAAATGAATTAAACAGAGAGGAATGACAGATATGGAACAGAAACTAAAAGTAGGAATTCTCGGTGCAACAGGAATGGTAGGCCAGCGGTTTATTGCGCTGCTGGAAGATCATCCATGGTTTGAAGTGACAGCAGTTGCTGCAAGTGAGCGTTCAGCAGGAAAGACTTATGAGGAAGCGGTAGGCGGACGTTGGAAAATGACTACACCGATGCCGGAGGCAGTAAAGCATCTTGTGATCAAAAATGTAAATGAAGTAGAGCAGGTTGCTTCAGGAGTTGATTTTGTATTCAGTGCAGTGGATATGTCAAAAGAAGAAATTCGTGCAATTGAAGATGCTTACGCAAAGACAGAAACACCGGTTGTATCCAATAACAGTGCACATCGCTGGACACCGGATGTGCCAATGGTGATTCCGGAGATCAATCCGGAGCATTTTGAAGTTATTGAAGCACAGAAGAAACGTCTCGGAACAACAAGAGGCTTTGTGGCTGTAAAACCGAACTGTTCTATTCAGAGTTACGCGCCGGTACTATCTGCCTGGAAAGAATTTGAACCGACAGAAGTTGTTGCAACAACTTATCAGGCGATTTCCGGAGCGGGAAAAACTTTTAAAGAGTGGCCGGAAATGATTGAGAATATTATTCCGTATATTGGCGGCGAGGAAGAAAAAAGTGAACAGGAACCGCTCAGAATCTGGGGAGAAGTTAAAGACGGACAGATTGTAAAAGCAGCGAAGCCGGTGATTACAACGCAGTGTATTCGCGTACCTGTTTTAAATGGTCACACAGCGGCTGTATTTGTAAAATTTGCGAAAAAACCAACAAAAGAACAGCTGATAGAGAAACTTGTACAGTTTAAAGGACTTCCGCAGGAACTGGAGCTTCCAAGTGCACCAAAACAGTTTATTCAGTATCTGGAGGAAGATAACCGTCCACAGGTTACATTAGATGTAGATTTTGAAAATGGTATGGGAATTTCCGTAGGAAGACTGCGGGAAGATACCGTGTATGATTTTAAATTTGTTGGATTATCCCATAATACAGTAAGAGGAGCAGCAGGAGGAGCAGTGCTTTGCGCTGAAACATTGACTGCCAAAGGATATATTCAGGCAAAATAGTTCACAGAGATTCAGAAGCTGAGAATTGGAATCAGGATGAGGTGACAAAGCATGGAGAAAAAAATATTGGATTATACACAGAATAGAGAATTATCATGGCTTCGCTTTAATCAAAGAGTGCTTCAGGAGGCGCAGGATTTATCTGTGCCGCTTCTGGAGCGAATGAAATTTGTGGCGATTTTTACGAGCAATCTGGATGAGTTTTTTATGATCCGGGTAGGAAGCCTGCATGATATGGAAGCGCTGGGAGATGAAAGTATAGACAGACGTTCCGGAATGACGGCAGCAGAGCAGCTTGATGAAATCTATAAAGCGGTAGCGCCTCTTTATAAAGAGAGAGATAAGACTTATGCAGAAATCAAAAAACAGCTGAGTCCTTACGGAGTATGCGGACTTTCGTTTAAAGAACTGGAACAGCAGGAAAAGAAGTATGTAAAGAAATATTTTAAAGAACAGATTCTTCCTGTGTTGTCTCCTCAGATTGTAGATGCGAATCACCCGTTCCCGCATCTGCTGAATAATACAATTTATGTGACAGCTAATCTGAAACAGGGAAATAAATCGATGCTCGGAATCATTCCGCTGCCGGATTTTATTTCGGACATCGTATATCTTCCGGGACATGATATCCGGTATATCCGAATGGAAAAGATTCTTATTGAGTATATGGAACTGATTTTTGATCAGTATGAGATTTCTGATAAGAATTATATCTGTGTAACCAGGAATGCGGATATCTCTCCGGATGATGAGGCATTTGCGGATGATGCAGATTTTCGGAAGCAAATGAAAGAGACGCTTCATAAACGGCGCAGAATGGCGG
>JAGZJD010000074.1 GCA_018365895.1 Lachnospiraceae bacterium
AACAAAATGGATGTCCCCTGTAAAATACAGGGAAACATCCATATCTTGCTGTGCCTAATTCATAAAATCAATGTGTCCAGGATTCTGGGTACATATCAATTCAGAGTGTTTCTCTTTATCCGATAGTTTCTATCATATAAATTCTACCAATATCTGCGATACCACGGGGAACCGTATACATTTGCAACTTTTACGACATCGCCCGGCTGTGGTGCGTGGATCATCTGACCGCCGCCGATATAAATTCCAACATGTCCGGAATAGCATACGATGTCTCCCGGAAGTGGATTCGATACCGCTTTTCCACCGGAACCCTGAGGTCCTGACGTTCTAGGAATGGAAATTCCTGCTACCCGGTGTGCATACTGTGTCAGTCCAGAACAATCAAGTCCGGAACCCGGCGTTGTTCCTCCCCATACATATGGCACTCCAAGCTGTGAATAAGCTGCATTTACAATCGCCTGTGCAACGCTTGTATCACCGCTTCCTCCCTGTGATGTATTACCACCTGAGACATTACTGTTCCCTGATGAAACATTGCTATCTGTCTGATCCGTTGGTCTGTTATCATTGTTGCTATTGCTATTATTATTAGAAGCAGATTGGTTAGCTGCCTCCTCAGCTGCTCTTCTTGCAGCTTCTTCTGCTGCCGCCTGCACAATTGCTGCCTGAAGCTGTTCATCAAGTTCTGCAACTTCTGCTCGCTTTTCTTCCACCATTGTGCTGATGTTTGCTTTTTCCTGTTCAAATTCTGCCTGTTTAGCCATCAATTCCGTCTGTTGCTGTTCAAGCTCTGCTTTCAATGTTTCAACCTGTTTTTTTGTATCCACATACTCTTCCAGCTTCTGTCTATCGTACTGATGTACATTCTGAATATATTCTGCTTTATTTAATACTTCCGAAATACTTTTGGATTCCAGAAGTCCCGTCAGGAAAGAAGTATTGCCCTCTTCATACATATAACGAATCCGGAGCTTCATCGCTTCATACTGCTCATCTTCTTTTTCCTGAGCCGCTGCCAGATCCACCTCAGCCTGCGCGATCTTCTCACCCGTTTCTACCAACTGACCTTCCAGTTCATTGATATTTTCAATTGTTTTTGCCAGATCATTCTTTAAACTTTCCAGTGCGTTTTCTGACGCTTCTTTTGACTGCCTGATCCCTTCCACATCCGGCGCTGCAAATACCGGTGTCACCGCTAAGGATGCGGCAAGTACCGCTGCAAGAACTGCTTTCCCAAATTTATTCATAGATTCACCATTTCCTATATTCTAAATTTTATTTCTTGCGCTAGTATATTACATTTTTTCAAAAAAAGCAATACTTTTTAATATTTTTGTAACATTTCTATTATTTTATGTTACTATTTCTTTCCCAAACATCATAGTAATGAGCAGATTACTTCTCTTCTGAAATCTTTTCATCTTTTTGATCATTCATAAAAAATTTTACATAAATTCCAGAAGCTGCTGCTGCACAGAGGATGGAGACCAGACTGATCCGCAACGGATTTTCAAACATCCAGGTAAACCCTCCCGCTTCCGTCAGAAGCACTGAAACAATATTTACCATGCCATGTGCTAACACAGGCGCTGCCAGCGAATGATATTTTTCATACAAATACGCCAGAAGCAATCCCATTCCAAAGGCATAAAGCATCTGTATCATATTTCCGTGGAAAAATCCGAACAAAATTGCAGATGTAAACATTGCATTTTTAAAAGAAAAATCATCTCTCAGTCTTTTATAGATCAATCCTCGGAAAATCAATTCCTCACTAAGTGGTGTGATCAGTCCATAACCAATCAGCTGTCCAATCAACGGAATCGCATACTGTTTTACTGATGTTTCTGCATAAGCTTCCGAGGCAATCGCCAGATCTGCAAGCAGCGAAATATTATTCAGTACAAGCCCGACTGCCGCTGCAAATGGTATAATAATCAGAAATTTCGTCCACTTCACTTTTTGAGAACTCATCTGCCCAACTGCTGTCGTTTGTTTTCTCTTCTTTTCATCTCTATGAAACAAAATCCACATAATCGGAATCGTACACAGCGCCGTTACAAGGGCTAAATGAGCAGAGTGAGCCAGCACCTCATTCGTCTGCTCCATCACATATTCCATAATTGCCTGCTGATCTGCACTCATAATTACTTTCATATATTCATCAAAATTCAGCAGAAGCACCGCAGTACTTGCCGCCATTGAAACTGCTAAAGCCACAATATTTTGAATAATTATCGGACCAAGCATATACCAGAACTGTCCAAAACAGCCTTTTTTCTGCATAAAATTTCCTCACATTCTTCATTTTTTGCCAAACTATTATTTATTCTACTTCTCTTTCTCCAAAGTTTCAACCGTAAATCCGGATTATTTATGAATTCTTTCTTGACTTTTACTGTCATTGCAACTATGATTAAGTCCGTAAAATATATATAGTAACTAGGGGAGCATTTTGCTGAGACACATTTTATGTGAACCCTCATTACTTGATCCAGATAATACTGGCGAAAGGAAGGAGATTTTATGAATCAGACATCAAAAACTGCTGCCGCATCTTACGGCACAACTAAGAAACTCGTATTTTCAGCAATGGCTATTGCATTAGCTACAGTCACATCTTATATTAAGGTATTTGAGTTACCTATGGGAGGATCTGTTACTCTTTGCAGTATGCTATTCATTTCTTTAATTGGATATTGGTTCGGTCCAAAAGCCGGAATTCTTACCGGTATCGCCCACGGAATCCTTCAATTTATTTTAGAACCTTATATCCTTAGCATCCCACAGGTTGTCATTGATTACTTTTTTGCTTTCGGAGCTCTTGGCTGTTCCGGATTTTTCCGCAATCAAAAGCACGGATTGGTCCTGGGCTATATTGCCGCAGTATTAGGCCGCTATTTCTTTGCGGTACTGTCCGGAGTTGTCTTTTTTGCTTCTGCAGCTCCAGAAACTATGCACCCTCTTGTATACTCTATCATTTATAATGGTTCTTACTTAGGACTTGAAGCGATTATTACTATTATCCTTCTCACATTGCCTCCTGTTCGACAGGCAATTACAAAGCTAAAAGCAATTTAATTTCACAACAAAACCGGAAGACTCCAAACGAATCTTCCGGTTTTGATTTTTCTCAATAATCGTTAAATGTTACAGCATCTAATCCTCTACCTGTGCTTTTATTTCTCGAATTAACTGTTCAATTTCCTGGCGTTCTGTCTGAAGCGCTCCCTGTACCATATCAGGTTTACCGCCTCCTCTTCCGTGACACCGGTCATTCAACCATTTCGCAATCTTTCTGGCATCTTCCGTTTTACTTGCCGCTACGTATTTAAACTCGTGACATTCTGCCTCTCCATCCCCATTCACAAGAATACAAGTATCCACTTCTTTCTCCATCAACAGATTTACATATTCTCTCATCTGCACTCCGTCAAGCTCCTCTTCAAGAACAATCAGCACCCGTCCGACTGGATTTTGATTTTCTGCTTTGTAGGAAAGAATCTGACTCATCAGTGCCGCTTTTTCATTTGTCAAGCGGTAGATCTCTTCTTTCAGGCGCTCTACTGCATCTGCTGCCTCATCTTCTTTTACAGAAAGAGAAGTGGAAATCTTCTGCACAAGTGCTTCTTTTCGATTATAGTCCCCCAACGCGCGAAAACCACACTGCATTGTGATTCGGACACCGCCTTTATAATTCTGCATCCCAACGAATTTAATCATACCGATCTGCCCCGTCTGTTTCACATGCGGTGCACAGCAGGCGCATATATCATACCCCGGAATGGTAACAATCCTTACTTGACCTTCAATCTCAATTTTACTCCGATAATCAATTGTCTTCAATTCCTCATGATTTGGATAAGAAACTTCCACCGGGATATTTTCTGCAATTGCTCCATTTGCTTTTTGTTCCACTTCCCGAAGCTGTTTCTTTGTCAAAGCACCGTCAAAGTCCAGTGTGACATAGTCTTTCGCAAGATGAAAGCCCACGTTATGATAGCCATAAATACTGTTTACCAAACCGGACACAATATGTTCTCCTGTATGCTGCTGCATTTTGGAAAACCGATCCGTCCAGTCAATCTTCCCATGTACGTTGCTTCCTACCTCCAGCGGCCGATCTCCCTTATGATAAATCTGTCCATTTTTCTCTTGCACATCCGTAATATGTACCGTCTCTTCTTCCCGGCTGCACATACTTTCCGTTATTGTCTTCTGGTCATTCTGACCAGATGTGCACCAGAGCATTCCTGTATCTGCACTCTGACCTCCGCCCTCCGGAAAGAAAACAGTCTGATCAAGTACGATCAAATATGTTCCCTCTTGCTCTTTGCATTCTGTTACCACAGCATCAAATTCCTGCCGGAAACTATCCTCGTAAAATAATTTTTTCGTCACTGTTCTGCCTCCTGATCTTTGATCTGATCTTTCTGACGATCTGTCGCTGGCTTGACTACATCCGCTCCGGTGCTTCAAATCCCAACAAATCAATACATGTTTCCAGTACTTTTCTTGTCAGTTTCAAAAGTGCAATATAGCTTTCCCGACGTGTTGTATCTTCTTCTGAGAGAATCTTTGTCTCATGGTAGAAACGGTTAAATGCATTTGCAAGATCATAAATATATGCACAGATTTTATGTGGCGCTGTATCTTTGTATGCATTTTCAATCACTTCATTAAATTTAGAAACTTCAAGCATTAAAGCTTTCTCACTTGGATTTGCCGGCGCCAGAAGTTCACAGCCTTCCAGGCTATTTCCGCTTTCTGCATATTTATTCATAATAGACTTAATACGAACAATTGTGTAGAGAATATACGGTCCTGTATTCCCCTCAAAAGATGTAAACCGATCAATGTCAAATACATAATCTTTTGATGCTTGATTGGAAAGATCTCCGTATTTCAAAGCAGATAATCCTACAATCTGAGCTGTCTTTCTTCCCTCATCTTCTGAAACAGTGCGGTTTTCTACAATCTTTTTATACATTTCTTCATTAATCTCATTGATCAGATTTTCAAGACGCATTACACCGCCTTCTCTTGTCTTAAACGGTTTTCCGTCTTTTCCGTTCATCGTACCAAAACCAAGGAATTTTAATTCTACTTCATCCCGTACAATTCCTGTTTTCTTTGCACAACGGAATACCTGTACAAAATGCAGTTCCTGCCGTTTATCAACCACATAAATCACTTCATCCGGAGCCACAAGCTTTTCTCGCTCCACAAGTGTTGCAAGATCTGTTGTGTCATAGAGTGCTGCCCCATCTGATTTCAGAATCATGCATGGCGGAATCTCTTTTGTATCTGTCTCTTCTTTCACATCTACAACAAGCGCACCTTCGTCATAGTGTGCAAATCCATCTGCTTTCATCTTCTCTACCATTGGTGCAATATATTCCTGGGCATCTGACTCACCTTTCCACCACTCAAATGTTACATCCAGATTATAATAATTCTTCTTCAGATCCTCGATAGATACATTCATAATATGCTTCCAAAGAGCCCGATAGCCCGGTCTTCCATTTTGAAGAAGGAATGTTGCCTGTAGCGCTTCTTCTCTGTAATCCTCATGCTCTTTTGCAAACCCACTTGCATATGGATAGATTTCTTCCAATTCACTGATCGTAAATGGAGCTTCTGTCGGATATTCTCCCTGAAATTCCTCATCAAAATAAGGAAGCTCCGGATGGCGTTTCTTCATTTCTGTAATGATCAGCCCCATCTGATATCCCCAATCGCCAAGGTGTGTGTCGCCAATCACTTCATGTCCTGCGAATTTTGCAATACGTTTGACACTCTCACCAATAACCGCTGAACGTAAATGTCCCACATGAAGAGGTTTCGCCACGTTTGCTCCGCCGTAGTCCACAATGATCTTTTTAGGATGTTCTGCTGTTTCCATTCCAAGTTTCGCATCCTGATCCATCTCTTTTAAATAAGAAGAAACAAATTCCGGATCCAGTTTTAAATTAATAAATCCTGGATTTACTGCATCAACTTCTGCGAAGCACTTGCTGTCAACAAGCTTTTCTTTCACATCATTCGCAATCATGATCGGCGCTTTCTTATAGGTCTTTGCCCCCGCCATTGCACCATTACATTGATATTCACACAAGTCAGGCCGATTAGATAAGGTTACTTTTCCAAAACTTCTGTCATAACCTGCCTGCTCAAAAGCATTTTCCAATTCTCCTGCAATGATTTCAGATATTTTTTTCATCTCATTCTCCCTTTCTCTCGATTTTCTATTTTATATTTTGTGAGATTTTATGCATATTGCTTATCACATTCTATCACAAGCTTTCATCTGCAACAACTACTATTTTAACCTTTCCATATTTGATATTTCTTTCTTTTTAATTTTTCCTTGCTTTTTTTCTGCAAAAATGATACTTTAATAGCAAAGAGATATCAGTAATAATTACTATTTTAAGGAGGTATTTATATGAATTCTAAAGTATTAAGAAACCTTTCTTACGGTGTCTATATTGTTAGCACTATGGACGGTGAACGTCCGACCGGATGCACCGCCAACAGTGCAATGCAGATTACTTCATCACCGGCAACAATTGCTGTCAGCATCAATCACGACAACTATACGAACCATTGTATTGATGCATCCGGTCTGTTTGCAGTTTCTATTCTTGCTGAAACATCCGCGCCATCTCTGATCGGACATTTCGGTTTTCAGTCCGGCAGAGCGGTGAATAAGTTCGATACAGTTTCTTTCGAGATGAAATCAGGGGTTCCGATCATCACTGACAGCTGCGGATACATTGTCTGCAAAGTCATTAATAAAATGGAAACCTCTTCCCACACCGTATTTCTCGGCGAAGTCATTGACGGAGATGTACTTCTTTCTGCTCCGGCCATGACTTACGCTTACTATCACAATGTTATTAAAGGAAAGAGCCCTAAAACCGCTCCAACTTATATCCCGGAAGAAGAATCAGCAGCTTCTGCCCCAACAGAAAACATATCTGCTTCTAAATGGGTATGTTCTGTCTGTGGCTACATCTATGACGGAAATACTCCTTTCGAAGAACTCCCGGATGATTTTGTCTGCCCGCTCTGTAAGCAGCCGAAAGATAAATTCAAACTGCAGGAGGTCACATTATGATTTTAGGTTCGCATGTTGGCATGAGCGGTAAAGAGATGCTGCTTGGTTCTGCAAAAGAAGCGGTTTCTTATGGTGCAGATACTTTTATGTTTTACACAGGAGCCCCTCAGAATACAAAACGCAAAAGTATTGAGGAGCTTCGCATTGATGAAGCATGGGACTATATGAGCGCTCACGGTATTTCTCAGATTGTTGTTCATGCTCCCTACATTATCAATCTTGGCAACAGTGTAAAACCGGAAACATTTTCACTTGCTGTAGAATTTTTGCAGAAAGAAATTGAACGCACCGCTGCCTGCCAAAGTAATATCCTCATTCTGCATCCCGGTTCACATGTTGGTGCGGGAACAGATGCCGGTATCGCTCAGGTCATCAAAGGATTGAACGAAGTCTTAACCCCTGATACCCCTGTGCAGATCGCCCTTGAGACAATGGCAGGAAAAGGCTCTGAACTCGGACAGACATTTGAAGAACTGGCACGCATTTACGATGGTGTAATTTGTCAGGACAAGCTTCGCGTCTGCTTCGACACATGTCACACAAGCGACAGCGGTTATGATATCATCCATGATTTTGACGGTGTAATAGATACTTTTGACCGAATTCTCGGAAAAGAGCAGATAGCTGTTTTTCATATCAACGACAGCAAAAACATTCCAGGTGCACACAAAGACAGACATGCCAATCTTGGATTCGGTGAGATCGGATTTGATGCTCTTTCTTACATTGTTCACCACAAGGATTTTGAATCTATTCCGAAAATTCTTGAAACACCATACATTCCTTCTCCAACCCTTTCCAAAAAATCTTATGCACCTTACCGTTACGAAATTGAAATGCTGCGAAATAACACATTTCATCCGGAACTTCTGGAAGAGATCATCAAAGCTCACGAAGCATAATGCTTCGCGGGCTTTGATTTTTTCTCTTGACATTTTCTACAAACGACATTATCATTTGTATTATATCAATAATACAATAATTCGAAAGGAAGTGAAGATATGCCGTGGGCATTAGACAATGACCGCCCAATCTATCTGCAGATTATGGAACGAATTCAGACAGATATCATCTCTGGAAAATACCATGCAGGTGAAAAACTCCCTTCCGTACGCGATTTGGCATTAGAAGCCGCAGTGAATCCTAACACCATGCAAAAAGCTCTTTCTGAATTAGAACGAAATCATCTCGTTTATTCGCAGCGGACAAGCGGACGATTTATCACGGAGGATGAAGATATGTTAAAACAACTAAAAAAAGAAGTGGCAGAAGAACAGATTCGAGAATTTTTTCAAAAAATGGAACAACTTGGCTATACACCGAACGAAACACTTTCACTGATGCAGCGTTTTACAAAGGAGTGTGATTAATATGGAACCGATTTTCGAATGTCATAACCTCATAAAAAAATATGATCAGTTCTACGCACTCAACCATTTAAATTTGAGACTTGAACGTGGACAGATTATCGGACTCCTCGGACCCAACGGAAGCGGAAAAACTACTTTAATTAAATTAATCTGCGGTCTTCTTACGCCTTCTTCCGGCACACTTACTATCGCCGGCCTCTCTCCGGGAGTTGAAACCAAAAAAATTATTTCCTACCTTCCGGAACGCACTTATTTGAATAGTTGGATGCGAGTGCGCGACATTGTATCTTATTTCAAAGATTTTTACAATGATTTTGATGATAAAAAGGCGTATGCTATGCTGGCAGATTTGAAAATCGATCCCTCTGCCCGTCTTCATACATTATCAAAAGGTACAAAAGAAAAAGTACAACTCATCCTTATTATGAGCCGAAATGCAGAATTATATATTCTTGATGAACCAATCGGCGGAGTAGATCCAGCATCCCGCGATTATATTCTTCACACAATCATTTCAAATTATAATGAAAATGCAACTGTACTGATCTCCACACATCTGATTGCAGATATTGAACAAATATTAGATCGCGTTGTATTTATTCAAAATGGACAGTTGTTATTAAATCAGACCGTGGACGAAATCCGAACAGAACATCAGCAATCCGTAGATACATTTTTCCGGGAGGTATTCAGATGTTAAAGAAACTATTTAAATATGATATGATTGCACTTTCCAGAGTACTTATCATTGTACACTTGATTCTGATTCCAATCATTGCTTTTATTGTTATGTTTGTTGTGCCTGACATTGAGCAAAACGGAGTGAATCTCATCAATATTTGTGGTATGCTGCTGTATTTCATTTACACTGTAATCGCATCAACTTTTACCACCTTATACATTGCAATCTATTTTTATAAGAACCTGTTCTCTGACCAAGGATATCTTACACTGACGCTTCCTGCAACACCGTTTCAACATTTAATGAGCAAAACACTGGCCGGAGGTCTTTGGACGCTGATTGATCTGCTTTTTATTAACGGTTCTTTACTTCTGATTTATTTTTCCAGTACTGTTCAGAAAGCGCTTCTCACTTCCGAAGGACTGGATGCCTGTCTGGCATTTGAACGTACAAACGGAATGACACTCAATCAATTTTTGGCATTTATACTGATGCTCAGCGCTATTAGTTGCATTGGGACTCCTTTGTTTTCTTACGGAACGGTTTGTGCCGGTCAACTATTTTCCAGTCACCGTATCCTGTGGTCAGTTATCATCTATGTATTGATTACCGGTATTTCCGCATTATTTGGCGGCGTGTTCGGAGCTTCTTTATCACTACGTCAACTAACAGCTTTACCGGAGATAGAGTTACTCCCGATGCTTTTCTTTATCACAATATTTCCGGCAATCATATTTGCAGTCGCAGGTGGCTCTCTTTCTTATTATGTTTTAAAGAAAAAAGTCAATCTGCAGTAAAAAATTTTGTAAAACAATCTGAGGAGATATCACTGAATTTTATTCCATGTGATATCTCCTCTTTTTTCTTAATCTTGTTTTTATATTCCGTCAACGTAAAGGCGATGTCTCATACGCTTTGCGAAGATCCTGCACAGCTTCCCGAAGTGCAATGTCTGAGTCAAATGCAGCTGCATATCTTTCTTTTACCATCGATGTCAGAGCTTGTACATCTTGATGCTGCATCAGCTCTCTTGCCAGTGTATTTACATTTTCATCTTTTACATGCCGTATAAGCGAAAGTTCCCCTTTCACATTTTCTTCTAAATAAAGCGTCCCAAGCCCAGGAACTTTTGTATCAATATCCTTTATCTTCATTTCATAATATGCAAATACAATATAGGAATGTTCGTATGGTCCAAGTTTTGTATAAATGCTCACATCATCGTAACATTCTACAAACTTCGCCGCCTTTGCAAGTTCACGATAGTATTCTTTCACAACCTCATCGACTTCCGCATAAACTTCATGCATTAGTGGATTTATTTCTTCCTGAACAATCTGTGCTTTCCTCAAAATGTGCGGATTTACAACCTCCTGCACCATTACCTTCGTCTCTTCCGGCATTTTCTCATTCGTCAAAGC
>JAGZJD010000075.1 GCA_018365895.1 Lachnospiraceae bacterium
GTATATTCATCATTTTTCTTTATTATTCTTACTTTACTCATATTTCACCTTTCACTTTATCACTATACTCATTTCATGCCAGGCTTCTCCACCCCACTGAGATATGCCAATACCATGATCCATAAATCCAAACTTCTTATACATCTCTACTTTTTCTTCTACGCAGGTCAATATCAGTTTTTTCCTGTCTTTTTCTTTTTCTCTTCGAATATATTCTTCCACCAGTGTTCTTGCAAGCCCTCTTCCTCTATGTTCCGGAAGGACATCAAGGCCAAGAAGCATAACATTTTCTCCTGACGGATTATGAACCTCTGCATCTGTAAAAAAATCATCTGTCAAATGCTTCTTCTCTGTTGCAAGCCCATTTAAAAATCCTGCTAAAAGGCCTGTTTTTTTATCCACCGCAACAAGAAACAACTCCGGCGCTTTCTTGACGCGCTGCTCCATATGTTCATAAGAACACGCCTCATTTGGCGGAAAACACCGTTTCTCTATCTCTGCCGCCTGAGGAATCTCATCCTGTTTTATATTTCTAAACTCATATTGTTCCCATAATATTTCCATAATACATTTTCACACCTTTTTACTTTTCTTAATTGTTTCACGTGAAACATATAGCAAAAAAGTTCAAGACAATTCTCCTAAGCTCTCTCCCTCTTCTGCAATCAACACCCGTGCGGAAATCGAATCTACTGCCCGCGCTTAGGAGCTCGTCCTGGTACAGAAAACTACTTATATCCTATGTCAATCAAAGTCATTCAAAGCCTTGATTTTACTACTTTTTCTGTCAATTTTAGAAAAGATAAGAAAACCTGTTTTCATCTGAGGAATTACAGTTTGGATAGAAAAATGATGGATTTTCCACCATTAGGGTAAAGTCAACCTGTTCCTTCCAATTATAAATGATGACTACCATTACCTGACATTTTACAGTAATGATTATTTGGGTTTCTTATTAGATCTATGTCTATTATACCGTGCTTGCGATCAACTGTCGATGACAAATTGACCGCAAATGTATTATTTTTTCTTACGTTTACACTTTGTATCACAAAACTTCTACAGTTCAAATACTCGGAAATGTTTCTGAACAGATTCATATTTCCCTGTTTCGTAATTTAGTATTCTCCATACCGAATTTAATTGCTCATCCGTCAACAGAGCAACTTGATTGTCTTTATCCAGCCATGCAAAAATTATCTGTTCTGATTCTATCCAGGTTAAGTTTTTATCTTTCTTTATCTCATCAATATTGTCCTCATCATCAACGTTATACCAAAAGAGCGAATACGATGGTGACATTTTTAACCCCGATCCAAATAGCCAGAAAACTTCATAGTCACCACAAGAACAAATATGCATATCCTTCACATTGACAAATTTCAGGACCGCCCCTTCTTCATCCGTATCATATCGAAGATAGAGCATCAAATGATTCTTTTCAAAATCGTATTCTATATGAGTAATTCTATAATCATGAAATTCTGAGAATATACCTAAGAATTCCTTGAAATACTCTTCATCTTTAATTACTTTATACCAGCCTTGTGTTTTCATAATGTCTGCATGTAGCACAAGCATTCATGTAATGCAACAGGCAATTTCGTTACTGTATGGCTACCTAAAATGAATTTTAAACAATAAAAACAAGACCTCCCATTATACTTTTCAGTATCTGAGAGGTCTGTATTTATAAAAAGTTTAATCGACTGACAGTCCAATTTCATTTAACGCCAAAATGTTTTCTTTTACACATAGAATTTCTTTATTTGCTGTATATTCTCGCCTCATATGGTTGCAACCATTCGGACTCCGTTTCATGATAATTGCACAATACACATTTTTGATCAATTTTTTGAAACTTCAGCTTTTCATTTGTAAAATTTACGATCACCAGTAATCCTTTGCCGTTCACTTCTCTTTCATAGGCAATTAATCCCGGATATTCTTCGTACATCGGGCGAAACACTGCCTGTCTCACAATATCTGCATGGTCATGGTAACACTGAATCAAACACTTATAATAATTGTACAATGAATTCGGATCATTCACCTGACTCTGTGCATTGATTGTTCTATAATTATCATTGCATTTAATCCATGGCTTTCCACCCGTAAATCCTCCATTTTCAGAGTCATCCCACTGCATCGGCGTTCTTGCATTATCTCTTCCCAACTCTGAAAAGTATGCAAGTACTTCATCCGGATCTTTGCCCTGTCCGACCGCTTCCTCATAGGTTCTTTTTGCCCTTATATCATCCATATCATTAATATTCTTCCACTTGACATTAGTCATGCCAATTTCCTGTCCCTGATATATAAAAGGCGTTCCATATAAAAAGAAATAGATACTCGCCAGGGCCGATGCACTATAGAAACTAATATTTTCTCTTTCCAGAAATTTGTTTAGACACCGAGACTGATCATGATTTTCCAAGAAAATGGCACTCCAGCCAATTGTACTATTATGCGATACATGTGAAAAAATTTTTTTCTTCCACCGTTCTACCGCATGAATGCTTGATTTATCATTTTCCCCTTCCATATTTTCCCATCCAAAATCGAAAATCATGGAAAAGTAACCATTCTTTCCGGCATACCGTTCAAAAGCAGCATCGTCTACCCCCGGTGCTTCGGCAACTGTCATACAGTTATATTTATCAAAGCACTGTTCTTTCATCTCATCAAGGAATGTTCCGATTCCTTTATAATCCGTAAGTTTTTCAACCGGATATCGTTCCCCATCATTCGTAGGACGACTGGCAAAACTTAAGTCTTTTTTAATAAAGGTAATTGCATCGATACGAAAACCAGCGATTCCTTTTTCCAACCACCAGTTTATCATCTCATAAATTTTTTGACGCAGCTCTTTGCATTCCCAGTTCAGATCCGGCTGTTCCTTCGCAAACGTATGATAATACCATCTGCCATCCGGTAATCTCGACCAAACAGATCCGCCAAAATTGGATCGCCAGTTATTCGGTTCTTTATCATTCTCCGTTGTTCGGAAGTAAAAATAAGACGCTTCCTCACAATTAGGATCCTTCATTGCCTTCTGGAACCATTCATGCTGATCCGAGCAATGATTGACCACCAGATCCAATATGATTTTAATCTTTCTTTTTTGAGCCTCCTCTATTAAATGCTCCATATCCTCGTTTGTTCCAAAGATTGGATTTACCTTGTAATAATCCGATATATCATATCCATTATCCACAAGTGGAGAAGCGTACATCGGGCATATCCATAATACATCTACGCCTAGATTTTGGAGATAATCAAGTTTCCGGATAATTCCGTTAAAATCTCCGATTCCATCTCCGTTGCTATCCATAAAACTTTGCGGATAAATCTGATACACTACGGACTTTTTCCACCAATTATTTTTCATTCACAAATTCCTCACCTTACTTTATTGCCCCTTCTGTAATACCTTTTACAATGTGTTTTTGACTAAACAAATAAAAGATAACAATAGGAGCCATGCACATAACCAATCCGGCAGAAGCCAAATCCCAACGTTTTGCAAATTGTCCAAAGAACAGATATGTTTTTAAAGGCAACGTCTGTAAGCCCTGTTTATTAATAATCAGCGATGGTAATAAGAAGTCATTCCATGTTCCCATAACATTAATAACTGCAACCGTGACCATAATCGTTCTCATCAAAGGAAGCACGATCGAAATAAACAGACGTATTGAACCACACCCGTCAATTGTAGCGGCTTCCTCCAATTCCTCCGGAATATTTTTTATGAACCCATGAAACATTATGATTGCCATACTTGTTTGAAAGCCCATATACATAAAGATCAAGCCACCACGAGACATCAAACCGATTTTACTTGCAAATCCAACCAATGGAAGCATGACACACTGAAATGGAATCAACATAGAACCGGCAAATATCAAAAAAATAATCTTACTTGCTTTGGTTTTATAACGTACAAGTACCCAGGCCGCCATAGCCGATATCAACAGCACCAGAACCGCTGTCACTACCGTGATAAGCAGCGAATTCGTAAAAGATCTTATGTAATCCAGTTCTTGAAACGCATTCTTATAGTTTTCAAGTGTGAATGTTCCTTTCGCAGGAAATCCCAACACATCTGTAAAAATTCCCTTGGTCGTCTTAAACGAATTCATAATCAAAATATAAATCGGAAACAAAAAAATGCATCCAAGAATAAGTCCTGTTGCTCCATAAGCGATTTTTTTCTTCATTACATTTCAACCTCCTTGCGCTTTGTTACAACCAACTGGGTAATTCCGATTCCTGCCACAATAATCAGAAAAACGATTGCCTTTGCCTGTGCAAAACCAAATTCATTTGCTCCAAAGGCAGAATTGTAAATGTTTAACGCAATCATTTCTGTTGATTTGTATGGTCCACCTTGTGTCAAAGCTAAATTTTGATCAAACATTTTAAATGAACTCGAAATAGATAAGAATAATCCGATTGTAAACGCAGGCATCATCAACGGAAGGATGATATATCTCATGAGCTGCCATGAGTTTGCTCCATCAATTCTTGCCGCCTCCTTAACCGATTCCGGTATCTGCTGAATCTGCGCAATATATACGATCATCATATATCCCGACATCTGCCACACAGTCAAAATCAACAATCCTATAAATCCGGTTTCCGGATTCGACAGCCATCCGCTAAAGGCTGCAATTCCCGTCTTTTTTGAAAAAGCTTCAAAAATCGATATAAAAATAAACTGCCAAGTAAATCCAAGCAATAATCCGCCTATCATATTTGGCATAAAGAAAATTCCACGTAACAGCGTTGCGCCTCTAAATTTCTGTGTCACTAACAATGCCAGACCAAAGCCAACAAGGTTTACCAATACAACTGCGCACACCGAAAAAAGCGCAGTAAATAAAAAAGCATGTACAAATGAGTCATCTCTCGTAAAAATATCAATAAAATTTTGAAAGCCTACAAACTTAACGTCCGAGCCTACAATTCCATTCCAGTTTGTAAGTGAATAGAAAAATCCAATACATGTAGGTATGATTACAACAATACAAAATGCAATTAATGACGGTGCCAAAAATCCCCAAAACCGTAATTTACTTTTTCTCATACTTCTTCTATCCGTCCTTTCCAAACAAAGGATTTTACCCTTATTTGAATTTCCGGGATAGAAGCTCTATCCCGGAACCCTCTTTAACTCTTACTAGTTGTTCTGTTGTTTTCTTAACTCACTCCACTGCTCGACACAGGTCTTTGTAACCTCATCCCAATCAGCTTCTCCGGCAAGATATTTCTGTACTTCTACACCAGCCACCTGCTGACCCCATGTATTTGGAGCTCCACTGTATACCCATCCGTTCATGGTATTTCCGGAATTATTTGCATCCATAATTCTCTGTGAAAGTGGATCGGATGCTTTCATTCCATCAAAATTATCATATGGAGGAATAAACTTACAATCATTCACAACAATTTTCTGTGCTTCCGGATCGCTGAACATCCAATTGATGAAGTCTTTTGCAGCAGCTTTCTGCTCATCGGTTGACTTGCTATGGATTGCCCAATATCCTGATACACCTACAAAATACTTGCCATCTGAATATTCCGGAACAGAATATGGCAACATATCCAATTTTTGAAGGACTTCCGGATCCGTTGTCTCTACTGCTGGAGCTACCCAGTTTCCCTGCTTGATACATGCAACACGTTCAATGGCAAGTCCACCCTCTAATGATGTTGTGTAATCTACAGAATTAAGATTTGCCGTATTGTTGGCATTGGTTGTATAACTGGCCTGAAAATCAACCATTTTCTTATAGTCTTCAAAGCCGGTTCCCAGAAGCGAATCTGCCGCATATGCTTCATTCGGGGTCTTAAAGTCATGTGTTAAAGCAACATTAGCGTCATGGTCTCCTGCAATCCATAACTCCTTTGTCGGATATTCCATAACAGCTTCCAGATTCGGATATTTATCCTTCATCTCACCATTGTCGATTTTCTCTTTCAAAGTATCAAAACCGGCCTGCATGCCTTCAAAATTCATCATGGAATCTACAGAAACGCCTGCGTCCTCAAACATCTGCTTATTAATAACGAATCCATAACCTTCCATATACAACGGAATCGCATATACTTTTCCGTCCTTTGTAAATGTATCTGTCGTTCCCTCTAAGGTGTGCTGCATAATATCCAGATTCGAAACATCTTCAATAGCATCTCCGTAATCCTTCATGTCCGAAAAACCACCTACAGAAAAAATAGTCGGTGGATCCGACTGCATCTTTGCTTTCAGTGATGCACCAAAATCATTTCCTGTGACAGCTTCAAGATTGATTTCCACATTTGGATGCTTCTCTTTATAGGCTGCAATTAATTTCTTGTATCCTTCATTTGCCTCAATCTTACTCTGGAAAATTGTAATCTTTACATTTTCTCCACTGTTTGCTTCTGTCGATGAGGTATCTGCAGAATTTCCGCATCCCACAAATAATCCCCCAAGCATTAGCACCGTCATTCCAACTGCTACTAACTTCTTTGCTTTCATATATATTCCTCTCTTTTGTGAAACTGTTCCATATCTGATCAAAAAAAATTTTTCATCTATGGATGCGTCGTTTTGTGCCACGGAACTGTCCACATTGTTTGTGGAACTGTTCCATATCTGTAATATACTCTATGCGCAACTATATTGCAACATAAAAATGCAGTTTATTCACAGATTCGTTATTATATCCAAAAATCATCTTGAATTTTTAGTAAAAAACACTAACAAAAAGAATTTTCCCCTTTGTGCCAATGCTCTCCAGGTTCTTTCTGAACTTTGGGTATTACAAGAAAAGGTAGATATGAAAGTATCTGCTTTTTCTTTCGCTTCATCATTTCTTATATTTGGATATTTATGATATGATAGAGTTATCAAAAGATGAACGAAGATGAAAAGATTGAAGTATTTCCCGACACAAGATTATTCTTTTCTGTTAGATGAAAATCACTACGTTTATGACCATGTTGAAAATGAAGATAGTTTACATATCTATATCAAATCAAGAGAACATGGCTGTTGCTGTCCCGTTTGCGGAAAAATAAGTCACAAGCTTCATGCTACTTACAGGAGAAAATTTCAGGATACCCCTATCCGATGTAAACAGACTTTCTTACATGCAAACGTATATAAATATGATTGTGAGAATCCTGAGTGTAAATGCAAGGTCTTTATGGAAGATCTCCCGTTTGCGAAAGCTTCTCAGGTGCGCACAGATGCATTAAATACATTGGTTCTCGCCGTTTCAATGTTTCTGAGTAATGAGAGGGCAAGCAAAGTTTTGTCGCTACTCGGCGTCCAGATCAGTAATGACACGATACAACGTCTGTATGACAGGATCGAATTCATAGATAATCCGGATGTGGAAGAAATTGGAGTTGATGATGTGGCAATCCGAAAAGGGCAGACATATGCTACTGCCATTTACGATTTAAGGGAGCACCATCTGATCGCATTACTGGACGGACGTGATGACGAACCCCTGAAAGAATGGTTGAAATCACATAATAAAGTGCGCCTTGTTGCCAGAGACCGGGCAAGTGCATATGCTTCTGCTATCAACGAAATACTGCCGGATTGTATGCAAGCAGCTGACCGGTTTCATTTATTGCAAAACCTTCTTGAATATATGAAAGACATTTTCAAAGAAGAAATGCCCGCTAAACTATACATTCAAAATGGAAAAGTGTCTGAGAGCGCACCAGATAAGATATTGAGAGAAAAGACACCAGATTATGCTATACTTGACAGTCTGCACTATGATAATACTTCTCCGAGAGATTCGGATGGTAACGAGTTGTTTTATGATAATAAGAAACACAATTTAAACTCAGCACAATACCAGCATCACGAAGAGATGCGGAAAAAAACAGCAATTAATCCGGAACATACAGGAGTATTGGGCGAACCAAAAGAAACCGCGGCTAAAAGGCGTAGCAGATGCATTTGGAATATCGTCAGTGACAGCAAAGAGATATCTGTCCATGACGCAGGAAGATATTTCCCGTCTGGATCATCCCAATCATTATAAAAAGCGGGAATCACCTATGAATGCGTGGCTAAATGTCATTTATAAGATGATGGCTGATGGTTGTAGCAATGAACTGATTTATTTTTATATAAAGCGTCAAAAAGCATTTCACGAATCTGAGCGCAGCCTTGCAGACTATATTTATCTTATCGGAAAAAATAATTTTCCAGACAGAACCCCGTTCAATACAAAAACGGTTATGGAATGGGTGTTACCACCCGGAGTAATAATAATCACCAGGACAGATTTGCTCAAATATATTCTGACCTGTAATCCTAAGACGAAACGTGACCCCGATATTGAAAAATATATTGATCAGATAAAGAGCCAATATCCTGTTGTAGAAAAAGTTGAAACTATATTCAAAGAATTTCATGCATTGTTATTGGGGAAAGACGAAACGAAACTGGATGAATATTTGGGAAAGTATAGTGCGAGTGAGATAGAATCTTTTTGCAATGGAATAAAAAAGGATATCACTCCGGTCAAGAATGCGATATCCCTTTCTGTAAACTCTGGATTTGTTGAAGGAAACAACAACAAATTCAAAGTCCTCAAACGTATTGTATATGGTAGAAGCGGATTAGTCAATCTGGAGAAAAAAATGTAAATTGGCTTTCCTTCCTAAGAATCAGAATTTTTCACTTTCTGCCTTGTTGTAAAACAAGCTGGTATCGAATTGATACCAGCTAATGTTTTATACGCTATACCCAAAGTTCAGAAAGAACCGCTCTCCATTCTACAAAGTATCGCCCTTTTTATATTTTACAGGAACCAATACTTCCCTTTTCTTAAGCGGTTGATCATTGATCAGTTTAATAAGCATATTCACACTTTCCTTTGCAACCTTCTTCGCATCCTGTACAATTGAATCAATCGAATGGTAATTGAAGTCCGTGGCATAAGTTCCATCATAAGCCAATATTTTTTTGTTTTTTTCTGTCTTGAGGAAGGCGGCTGCACACAAGTCCAAAGCCATAATTCCATCAACGTCCGGATATTGATCCAACAATGTTCTGGTACGGTTCATACACAATTGATAGTTTACAACTTCCTCCCATTGAAAAGATTCAATGATAACCTCCCTATTATGCTTCTCCATCACATCGATAAGGGCTCTCGCGCTATTGGCAGAGGAAAGTTCCATCCTGGTCGGATCACTAAAGCACATCACTTTTTTACAGCCTTTTTCCAAAAACAATTCGCCCGCTAAAATTCCTCCCTGATGATGATCCGATGTCACCAGCGGGATTCCCGGTATAATCCGATCCAGCGAGATAATTGGTTTCTCAATATTCATATAATATTCATCAGGAAGAAACGCAGATCCTACAATCAGTCCATCGAACAGATTACGTTCCAATGTATCAAGATATTCTCTTTCCTTGTCCTGATTTCCTCTGGTATTACAAATGACCACATTATATCCATATTGATCTAATTCTGCCTCAAGATAATTCCAAAGAGTTGAGAAATACGGATGGATAATATCCGGTGTCATAACACCGATAATACCCGTTCTTTTCTTATACAGATTTCTGATCCACTGATTAGGAATATAATCTAGCTCCTCTACCGCCTTCTTAATTTTGCTTTTGCTTTCCTCCGATACATATCCGCTACCATTTAACGCTCTGGATACCGTGCTGGGTGCTACATGTGCCAGCTTTGCAACTTCTCGAATACTTGCCATAATCTCTTCTCCTCACTTGTGTAATTGCAAACGAATCGCCCTTATATTCTCCTTTATCCTCTTAATTAAATCCGACAACCTTCTGCGATAATCGATAAGCCGCAACCGAAATCTTGCGACCTCCCTTACCCGGAAGATTCATGGTCTGTCCCATAATACCATGGCGGAGTTGCCGGAATATTATAATATCTTTTTCCTTAATATACTGAAGTTCTATTTTATTATACACTTTTTGTCCATGGAGTCGAACTATTTTTACTTATAATGGTCTCATAAATTAAGACACTTTTTCGGACATTTTTTAATGAATCTGATATACTAAATTCAGTATGAAAGAGAGGATTCATAATTATGTCCAAACAAAGAAGAAACTTCAGTGCCAAATTTAAATCAGACCTAGTGATCGAGCTGCTTAAGGGTGAAAAAGATCTCAATACCCTGGCAACTGAAAATAATATCCAACCAAACTTGCTTCGTAATTGGAAGAAAGAATTCCTAAACAATGCTTCTGCTGTATTCGATGACAAGCGTGAAGAAAATCTCAAAAAAAATCTTGTTGTGGTCAAGCTTTTTTGTAACACTACGACCTAATTTCCACTACAGGAGTTATACACTCCCGTAGCGTGCCTCATAAGGCGTTTTGTAGTTATTA
>JAGZJD010000011.1 GCA_018365895.1 Lachnospiraceae bacterium
TAACTGCAAAGAGCGATCAGTTATCTCAGACGATCTCCAGTAAGCAGGTAGAAGTGGCGAATCTGGATGAGCAGCTTCAGGCAGCAATTATTGCAGAAGAGCAGCGGAAAGCCGAAGAAGCAAGAAAAGCGGCAGAAGAGGCGGCTAAACAGCAACAGGCACAGGGACAGCAGAACCAGCAGCCAAATACGCCGTCAGGAGGAAATGACACGAATATTGATGTGCCATCTGCGCCGTCACAGCCGGAAACACCGTCGCAGCCATCTGCGCCATCACAGCCGCAGACTCCGTCAGTGCCAAGTGAACCGGAGACAGACAATAATAGTGGTGGAAATACAAGTGTTGCGCAGACAATTGTAAATGCAGCTTACTCACAGCTTGGAGTTCCATATGTGTGGGGAGGAACAACTCCGGGAGTTGGACTTGACTGTTCCGGACTGACAAGTTATTGTCATCGTGTAGCTGGAATTTCTATCCCACGTACATCAAGTGCACAGTTAGCCAGCGGAAGAAGAGTTTCTAACCCACAGCCGGGGGATATTTGCTGGACACCTGGTCATGTAGCAATTTATATTGGAAATGGACAGATGATTGAAGCACCGGATGTTGGACAGGTTGTCAAGATTAGTCGTGTGCGTGCATCGGTTTATGTAAGATATTGGTAAAATTTTAAAAATAATACTGAAAGAAGGAGCAGATTGAAAAAAGTTTGCTCCTTTTATGGTTATATTGAGCGAGAAAAGAAGATAAAAGTACGAGAGAAATAAGAGAAAACTGGAAAATAGTGCTTGCAATTATGCTGATTTGTATGCTATACTATTCGAGTCGTAATAAACACATATGCGGGTGCATCAGAGGTGCCGGAACAACGCAGCCGGTCCTGACAGCGAAAACGTATATGGAAGAAAAACCAAATGGAGGATTTAAACATGAGCGTTATTTCAATGAAACAGTTATTAGAAGCAGGTGTTCACTTTGGACATCAGACAAGAAGATGGAATCCTAAAATGGCTCCGTACATTTACACAGAAAGAAATGGTATCTACATCATCGACTTACAGAAATCTGTAGGTAAAGTAGACGAAGCTTACAAAGCAATCGCAGATATTGCAGCTGAAGGCGGTACAATTCTGTTCGTAGGTACAAAGAAACAGGCTCAGGACGCAATCAAATCAGAAGCAGAGCGTTGCGGAATGTTCTATGTAAATGAGAGATGGTTAGGTGGAATGCTCACTAACTTCAAGACAATTCAGGGAAGAATCAACCGCTTAAAAGATATCGAGAGAATGGCAGAAGACGGAACATTTGATGTATTACCTAAGAAAGAAGTTATCGAAATCAAGAAAGAATGGGAAAAACTTGAGAAGAACTTAGGCGGAATCAAAGAAATGAAGAAGATCCCGGATGCTATTTTCATCGTTGACCCGAAAAAAGAAAGAATCTGTGTTCAGGAAGCTCACACACTTGGTATCCCGTTGATCGGTATTGCAGATACAAACTGTGATCCGGAAGAACTTGATTATGTAATTCCAGGTAACGACGATGCTATCAGAGCTGTTAAATTAATCGTTGCTAAGATGGCAGACGCTGTAATCGAAGCTAACCAGGGCGCAACTGGTGAAGAAGAAATCTTTGAAGAAGCTGCAGTAGAAGCAGAAGAAAAAGATATCGAAGAAGTAGCTGAAGAAGCGTAAGAACACATTTGACACGGAGGAATGAATCATGGCTATTACAGCAAGTATGGTAAAAGAATTAAGAGAAATGACAGGCGCAGGAATGATGGACTGCAAAAAAGCTCTTAACGAAACAAATGGTGATATGGATGCAGCTGTTGAGTTCTTAAGAAAGAACGGACAGGCAAAAGCTGAGAAAAAAGCTGGAAGAATTGCTGCTGAAGGTATCGTTAAAACAGTTGTAAAAGATGACAAAGTAGCTTCTATCGTTGAAGTTAACTCTGAGACAGACTTCGTTGCTAAGAATGCTGATTTCCAGGCATATGTAGAAGCAGTTGCAACACAGGCAGCTAGCACAAATGCAGCTGATATCGATGCATTCCTTGCAGAAGCATGGGCAGAAGATCCGTCTATGACTGTAGCAGAAGCATTAAAAGCTAAAATCGCAGTTATCGGTGAGAACTTAAATATCAGAAGATTTGCTAAAGTTGAAACAGAAGGCTGTGTAGTTTCTTACATCCATGGTGGCGGAAGAATCGGTGTTCTTGTTGAAGCTGATACAGACGTTATCAATGAAGATGTAAAAGCTTGCTTAAGAAATGTTGCTATGCAGGTTGCAGCTATGAGCCCGAAATATGTTTCTCGTGACGAAGTAGGAGAAGATTACTTAAATCACGAAAAAGAGATTTTACTTGCTCAGGCTAAAACAGAGAATCCGGAAAAACCGGAAAATATCATCGAGAAGATGATCATTGGTCGTCTGAACAAAGAATTAAAAGAAATCTGCTTATTAGATCAGGTTTATGTTCAGGACAGTGATTTAACAGTTGCTAAATACATTGATCAGGTTGCAAAAGCTAACAACGCTAAAATCACAGTTAAGAAATTCGTTCGTTTTGAGACAGGAGAAGGTCTTGAGAAGAAGAGCGAAGACTTTGCTGCTGAAGTAGCTGCTCAGATGGGAAACTAGTGCGAACTTTGCATTAAATATTTATAGAATAAACCCTTATAAATAGTGTGTATACGCTGTTTGTAAGGGTTTTTCTGTAAATTCGAAAAGAGAAGTGGATTTAGGATATTTTTTTATAAGATGAAAAAGCGGATAGAGAGGAACCGATGAATATACAAATTTTTGGAACGAAGAAATGTAATGATACAAAGAAAGCAGAGCGTTTTTTTAAAGAGAGAGGAATTAAATTTCAGTTTATCGATATGAAAGAAAAAGGAATGAGCAAAGGAGAGTTCAATTCTGTTGCACAGGCAAATGGCGGCCTGGAGAATATGATCAACTGGCATGGAAAAGACCAAGATATACTTGCGCTTATTAAATATATAGCAGAGGAAGATAAACTGGAAAAGATTTTGGAGAATCCACAGGTAATAAAAACCCCGGTAGTCCGAAATGGAAAGCAGTCTACATTGGGATACTGTCCGGAAGTATGGAAAGAGTGGAAATAAAACAAGAAGAGCGATGCGTGTATTTTCAGTATTTACAAGGAAGAACCTTGATGTATAATAATAAATAAATAAAGAATTTTCAAATTATATGCAATATAAAGATAATCAGGAATTATCTAAATATGTCAAAGAAGTAAAGGAGTAAAGCGATGTTAGAGACAGGAATAAAAGCGCCGGAATTTACACTTCCGGATCAAAATGGAGAAATGCACAACTTAACAGACTACAGAGGGAAAAAGGTTATTTTATATTTTTACCCAAAAGATAATACACCTGGATGTGCAAAGCAAGCGTGTGGATACAGTGAGCGTTCTCAACAGTTTGAGGAAAAGGAAATTGTAGTAATTGGAATTAGCAAGGACAGCGTTGCATCCCACAAGAGATTTGAGGAAAAACAGGGATTAACGTTTACGATTCTTTCAGATACGGAGTTGGAAGCAATAAAGGCATATGATGTATGGAAAGAAAAGAAAAATTACGGAAAAGTATCAATGGGAGTTGTCAGAACAACGTATGTCATTGATGAAGAAGGGATGATTGTTTATGCCAACGACAAAGTAAAGGCAGCAGATGATCCGGAAAAAATGCTAGAATATCTTATTGGTGAAAACTAAAAAGATAGTGATACACTTATTGACGGATGAAACGAGATTTGCTATAATACATAGCACTAAGAATTTTAGGAGGTAAAATTAGCACAATGGACGATAGCGATAGTAACGCTGACCCGAATCAAGAAAATAATTTAAATGAATGATATAGATCAAGGCATGGTTCTTGCAAGTTTTAATGCAGGGGTCATGTCTTGTGTTGTTTATTTTAGAGAAATATTTAATTGAGAAAGAGGTTAGTAATAGTTATGGATAATACTTTAATTTTTTTATTATTGTTGCAGATAATACTGATTGCGTTGAATGCCGTTTTTGCAAGCGCAGAGATAGCAGTACTTTCAATAAATGAAATGAAACTGGAACGAATGGCAGAACAAGGCAATCAGCGTGCAAAAAGATTGTTTCGCTTGGTGAAAGAACCGGCAAGATTCCTTGCTACAATTCAGGTTGCAATTACACTTTCGGGATTTTTGGGAAGTGCATTTGCAGCAGATAATTTTTCAGAGCCGCTGGTAGATTGGATTTTGTCATTAGGAGTAAAGATTCCGCGAACAACGCTGGATGCCTGTTCGGTCATCGTGATTACGTTGATTTTGTCTTATTTCACATTGGTTTTTGGAGAATTAGTTCCAAAGCGAATTGCTATGAAAAGATCAGAACAATTGGCTCTTGGTATATCAGGTTTGGTAAGTGGTATTTCAGTTATATTTAAACCGCTGGTTTCTTTTTTGTCGATTTCAACAAATTTTGTATTGCGTTTATGTGGAATTGATCCAAACGAGGAAGAAGATCAAGTAAGTGAGGAAGAAATCAGAATGTTAGTGGATGTGGGAAGTGAAAAGGGAGCGATTGCACATCAGGAAAAAGAATTTATCCAAAATGTTTTTGAATTTAATGACACGATGATTGAAAATATTGCGACACATCGAACAGATGTTGTGATGCTTTGGATAGAAGACGATATGGATTCCTGGAAGGAAACAATTCATAACAGCCGACATACACGTTTTCCAATCTGTGAGGGATCACCGGATCACGTAATTGGTGTGTTGAATACAAAAGAGTATTTTCGTACAGCAGATAAAAGCCGGGAGAATATTTTAAGAACCGCAGTTCATACTCCGTATTTTGTATTGGAAACAACACGAGCGGACGTTGTATTTAAAAATATGAAATTAACAAAGCATTCGATGGCGATTGTGATTGATGAGTATGGAGGTATGACAGGGATTGTAACACTGTCTGATTTGATAGAAGAACTGGTGGGAGATTTAAGCGATGAGTTTTCGGATGATAAAGGCAGTGAACCGGAATTAAAAAGGATTAATGATGGGATATGGAGGATTCGCGGTAATATTGAATTGTGCGTTTTGGAAGAGACGCTTGGGCAGAAACTGATATCATCGGAGTTCGATACACTTACAGGTCTTGTATTTGATGAACTTGGTATAATTCCGGAAGATGGTGAGCGGGATATTGAAATTGAGATTCAAAACCTTCAGATTCAGATAAAATGTATTAAAGATCATCAGATTGAAGAAGCGATAATTGAAATAATAAGTTAGGAAGAGTTGTGTGATTTGTTTGAAAAGACGTGTAGAATAACATTGCTAAGAGCTGCAGAATCAGTTAAAATGAGAGAGGGAAAATAATCTAAGTTCTTTTTTAGAAAATTAGATAGTATTTGATGGGAAGGATGAAAAAATTGGCAATTACGGTAAAGGATGTGCTTGAGATTGCACAATCGAAGGGATGCATTCTTGCAGCAGGAGAAGAAAGGTTGAATAGAGTTGTTCGATATGTAGATTGTATGGAAATTCCTAATATGGAAGCTTGGATGCGACCGAATGTACTTTATATTACAACGGGGTATGCATATAGTGGAACAAAGGAAGGGATTTTATCATTGATCCGAAGCTTGAATGATGCGAAGGCCGCAGCTTTAGCAATTAAATCTCGATTTATTGGGCAATATTTGAACGACGTATTAGAACTGGCAAAAAATTTTCAGTTTCCAATCATAATTATGCCGGAAGAACTGGCTTTTGTAGAATTAAATTATGCAGTGATGGAAGCACTCGTAAAGTCTCAAAATAATGATGTAATGAAATTGCAGTTTGAAAAGTATAATCGTCGGGAACTGAATCGGCAATTTTTTGTGGATCTTCTAGCAGGCAATATTGTATGTGAAGAAGAGTGTAATCATCGTATAGGAGAACTGAAATGGCCAAAATCGCCGTATCGCGTGATGCTGGTAGAGATTGGAGGAGTAGGAAAATATATAAAATCACTTTCGGAAGAAAAAACGGAAGAAGTATACGAGAAAATTGAAAAAATTATTAAAGAAATATTGCAGAAAGAGAAGTATTCAGCAGTAGTTTTGTCAAACAATAGTATTTTTCCGTGTATTATAAAATGTGACGTATCAGAATTGCAAAAAGAGCAATTTGAGCAGATTCAAGAACAGATTTCAAAAAAAATGGACTGCGATGTGATTATTGGGATATCTAGTGAGGGAAATTCATATCAGAAATTTCAGGAAATTTATCAAAGCGCGATGGATGCATTAGAAATTGCTAAGAGTTTTGAAGGAAACAAGAAGGTTGTATGTATTGATACGGCAGGTTATTGGAAGCTATTAAAAGAGATAAGCTCACAGCCGATATGCAAAGAGTATGTTTCAAAAGAGCTGGACGCATTAATACAATATGATAAAGAAAACGACAGTAATTTGTTAGAAACATTAGAAACACTTGTAAATTATCTTGGAGCAAGGAATTTAACAGCGACAAAATTGTACTTGCACCGAAATACATTGATGTATCGGATTAAAAAGATCGAACACTTAACGGGATATAATTTATCAGATCCAGATAGTGTTTTGGAACTTTCCCTTGCGCTTCGTTTAAAACGATTTATGTAATTCAAAAATAAAAAAGAAGATTGAAAATTTTATATATTGTTTTAAAAGACTGTCACTTTGAATTGAATCTGAAGTGGCAGTCTCTTTAATAGCAATAATGTATCTTTTAATTGTTAGGACTTCCTAATGTTTGGAAGTGACTCATTGATCCATATAGTTTTTGGATTTTAGTGAATTCTTCTTCGTCATAAAACTTGAGAACACCTTTTCCGAATGCTTTTGCAACCTCAAGCATAAACCGAGCAGCTTCATCTAAATCTTCCAGATGGCTTGCGCCGGTAGCACAACCAGGAACAGTTGTTTCGGTTGTAATAGCAACACCAACAACAGGAGCTTTTGTTGCGGTAGCAGGCTGAAGTATACTGTTTAAATGATGCAGATCATTACCATAAGGGGTAATATCTTGTTGAGTTAAAGCAAAGACATAAGGAAGTTTTCCGGTTGTAATTTCCATAATGTCGAGTAAGTCTTCTGAAGTACGAAGAATATACCCTTCCTTAACTGTTGGAGAAATTGCAAATCCACGAGTATTGATAATGCGATTACCTTTTGTTGTATCAACAGAAAGAACAGCATCTAGTTCAGGAGATAGTTCTTCTGCATTTACCTGTGCCATATCTACTGGTGATCCCATAAATGGAACTGGAATATGAGGAGCTGTTGGAGCATCTGGACAGATATGAGTAGAAATAACGACATCTCCATCTAAATAATCTCCTTTATTTTGCATATCCAGAAGCTTTGCAGCAAGTGCAATAGCAATAAGTGCACCGTCTCCGTCAGAAACATAACCAATTCGTTCAGGTCTGGCTCCAAGACCGCCGAGTCTTCCAAGCAAACCGATAGTCGGTGCGTTTCCGCCGTTTGTTTTTCCATTTTTTCCTGGGATGCGAACTTTCAGCATATCCGTAGAGCCTTTTGGTCCAACTAAAGGATACACTTGAATATTAGCATCTTCGCAAATAGATTTAAGATATGCAGCAACTTTGTCGCCGCTTGCGTGGCTGCTGTCTATGATATCATAGGCTTCGATGAGTTGTTTGTATAACATATTGAATCTCCCTCTTTCTAATGTGATGTTCATATTAGTGAGTTTAGCACCGGTGGAGATGAAAGTCGATACAGGGCATGCCTAAAAGTAATTTGGATATATTGGGCGAAATGCACAGAAAAATATAATTGGCTCATCTGTATTATGCACGATGCACAAAAAAAGAGGTTATTCTGGTGCAGTACAGTTGTTGAGCTAGTGGTGGGGCAATGATATACTTGTGCAAGAAGCTAAAAGATGAACGGAGGGAAACATTATATGAAAAAAAGAACAGGTACAGTGAACTGTATGATCACAGCAATTGTTATTTGTGTGATTGCGGAATTGATCGGACCATTAAAATTTAAGGTGGCAGGAATCGATGTAAACATTTTGACAATGATTTGGGTTATTATCATGGGAATTCTTGTATCACCGATGTTACTTGGAAAAATCATTCCACCATTAAAAAAGGTTATCAGCAGTGCAGAAATTAAAAGGGCGCCATTTCTTCTCTCGCTGACACTTTATCCATTGGGAATTATGTTCGGAATTAATGCGGGACCACAAATTGGTGTTGTGCTGAAAGCAGGACCGGCATTATTGTTTCAGGAAGCAGGAAATATGATGACAATGCTTATTGCATTGCCGCTTGGACTTATGATTGGGTTAGGAAGAAGTGCGGTTGGAGGTACATTCTCTCTTTGTCGTGATACTGCTCTTGGTATTATCGGTGATAAGTATGGGTTAGAATCAAGAGAAGGTATGGGAACGCTTGGAACTTACATTAGTGGAAGTGTATTTGGTACGTTATTTTACTCATTTCTTGCTCCGCTTGGATTGATGATTGGTTTTCATCCTTATGCATTGGCAATGGCATCTGGAATGGGAAGTTCATCAATGATGAACGCAGCTACTGCAGCTCTGACAAATGCAGCACCAGCAATGTATTCGGAACAGATTCTGGCATATTCGGCAACAAGTGGACTTTTGACAGCCGTTACAGGCGTTTATGTTGAGATGTTCTTGGCATTGCCACTTGCAAACTGGTATTATCGCCATGTAAATCCGCCGATTGAAAAGCTTCGTGCGAAATTATTTAAGGCGAAACCGGAAGAGGAGGTATAGGGAATGGAAAATACAGTACAGGCAGAAAAACAACCAACAACATTAGAAAATATTTTAGAACAGATTAAGATTGTTATTGTAATTTATGGTATTATTGCAATTATTCATGTTGTTTCTGTAAGAAGTAATTTAGTAGAATTGGGGAAAGCAACACTGGTAAGTTTTGCGATGGTAATTGTTTCAATTGTTCTGAAAAACATAGTGAAAAAACCAAACTTGCCAGGATTTGCGTGGGCAACACTTGTATCGTTTGTTTTAACACTTCCTGTTTCACCGGTAGGTGATTTTATTGTAAGCACTTTAAAAGCATATTCATTTGGATTGGTAGGTCTTCCACTTCTTGCATTTGCAGGAATTGCAGTTGGAGAACAGCTAGAAGTATTTAAAAAATTAAGTTGGAAAATAGTTATTATTTCGTTTGTTGTTATGGCATCAACTTATTTTGGATCAGCAGCAATCTCTAATATTGTTTTAGCATTAAACGGTATGATTTAAGACATATGACAAACGATTAGAAGGAAAGGCAGGTTGATAATTATGGAATCAATTGAAAGAATTAAACAGGACATTGTTACATTTGCAGAAGAAAAAAAGGAAGAATTTGAACAAACCAGTTCTTATATTTTTGCACATCCAGAACTGGCATTCCATGAATACAAATCACAGGCAGCGCTTTGTGATCTGCTTGAAAAATATGGATTTAAGGTAACAAAAGGTGTTGGAAGTCTTGAAACAGCATTTGAAGCAGTATACGATTCTGGAAAGCCGGGGAAAACAGTAGCCTTAATGGGAGAATATGATTGTTTGCCGGAGATTGGTCATGGATGTGGTCATAATCTGATTGGTACATCTGCAGCAGGCGGGGGTATTGTCTTAAAAGAAATCATGGAGAAGTATGATATTGGCGGTGTCCTGAAAGTGCTTGGAACTCCTGCAGAAGAAAAGGGCAGTGGAAAAGCCATTATGGTTCGAGAAGGAGTTTTTAAAGGAATTGATGCAGCATTATTAATGCATCCGATGGATTCTTCTGTTCCGGATGATATTTCTTTCGCATCTGTTGCAATTGAATTTACATTTCATGGAAAACCGGCTCATGCGGCAGCCTGTCCATGGAAGGGAGCAAATGCTTTAAGTGGGGTACAGCTGATGTTCCATGCAGTTGATATGATGCGCCTTCATATGAAAGATTACAGCCGTGTTCATGGAATTATTACAGAAGGCGGTGTAGCACATAATACTGTCACAGATGAAGCGAAAGCAGTGTTTAATATTCGTGCATTAGAGTATGATTATATGATGGAACTCGTAGAAATGATTCGCAACTGTGCAAAAGGCGCGGCAATTGCAACTGGTACGACAGTGGAAGAAAAGCAGTTGGATGAAATTGTGAAGGATGTGCGAAACAATAAGAAGCTAGTTCAATATGTTCGCAGCAATATGGAATTTATCGGAGAAGACTATATTGAACGTGATCTTACACAAGGAATTGGTTCAACTGATGTGGGAAATGTCACACATGAAATTCCTGCAATTCAGTTCTATGTAAAACTGAAAGAGAATGTAGGAACACATACAAAGGAATTTGCTGTAGCAGCTGGTGGAGAAGAAGGAAAGAGAAATCTTCATACGTCTGTGCAGTTGCTGGCGATGAGTGCCTGTGATGTGCTGTTAGAGAAAGAAGATTAGGGAACGCCCTAATTCAATAAAACTATAAATGTATGAAAAGTCGGCTAAAAACAAAGTTTTTGACCGGCTTTTTTGACTGTGCTGGCTTTTAAGAAAGCTTTCTATACAAGAGAAGTTTTCTGATGTATAATAATGCTATTGATAGTTTTGACAAATAAGTATAATCTTTGCATTTACGGAAAGGTGAAGGAATGATGCAGAAAGATAAAGAACAATATAATGTAAAACAGATACAGCCATTTCTTGCAGAAGGAGCAGAAGAACATTTTTTTCAGATTATGCAGGGCTATAACCGGATGATGGCGTATTATCGCTGTGCAATTATGGAAGTGGAAACAAAATTTAATGTATTAAATGAGGAGTTTTCACTGCAGCATGACCGGAATCCGATCAGCGGGATTAAAAGCAGATTAAAAAGCCTGCCAAGTATTCGTGAGAAGATGGATCGCAAAGGATTAGAATTTAATTTGCAGAATGTAGAGAAGGAACTAAACGATGTTGCAGGTGTGAGAGTGATTTGTTCCTTTGTTGAAGACGTATATTTGCTGGCGGACGCCTTATTAAAGCAAGATGATATTACATTACTTGAAAAAAAGGATTATATTGCGCATCCAAAAGAAAATGGATATAGAAGTCTCCACTTGATCGTGACGGTACCGATTTTTCTGGAACACGAAAAGAGAATTATGAAAGTAGAAATTCAGCTTCGGACAATTGCAATGGATTTCTGGGCAAGTTTGGAGCATCAGATCTGTTATAAAAAAGACTTTGAATTTACTGAGACAATGGCAAAAGAGCTCTATGAATGCGCCCAATTGAGTGCTGATCTGGATACGAGAATGGATAATCTTCGCAGCCAGGTAGATTTACAGAAATAAAATGGTATTATTTTAGAAAAAACTGTTAGTTTGTGCTTTACAATATCGAGTATCGATAATATACTATAAGTAGAAATATCGATACTCGATAAAAGGAGGTGCATTATATGAGAAATGCAAGAAAGAGAGTTTGGAAATGGTTTTCCTACCGAGAATGTGATGCTATGAAAGAATATCTTGAGCAGATGGCAGAGAAAGGCTGGTATTTAAAGGAACTTGGCGCTTGGATGGTTTTTGAACAGGGAATTCCGGGGAAATTGAGATATGCGGTTCATGTGTTCGCAAAAGGCAGTGAATATGACAGGAAACCGGAGGAAACTACAGAAGAGCTAATTGAATGTTGTGAAGCGGCAGGCTGGAAGTTTGTCTGTAATTACGGAAAGTTCTGTGTCTTCTGTACAAATGATGATTCGGCAGTAGAACTTGAGACAGATGAGGAAATTCGTTTTTCTGTGATTCGGAAAGAAGAATCAAGGAAAATCTGGTTTTACTTTTTCTGCTTTACTTTTTTCTTTATAATTACTCTGCGGCAGATTTTTTTGGACAATAATCTATTGTTTAATAATGAGATGGTTTTGGAAATGGGAGTGTTGTTCCTTATGTTTCTTAATGGAAGTATTGATCTTTTAGAAGGAAAAATATGGGAACTCAATACAAAGAAATATTTACAAATGGGAGAGCCGGTTCATTACAGCAGGTATCCGCTCTGGCTTCGAAGCATAGATTATATTTGTTTTTTGATATGCATATTGTACTTTATTGTGCAGGCATTATGGTATGACAATGCGATTGGATTCGTTGGATTTTTTGTCTGGTTCTGCACTACATTTATAATAATTAGCGTTATTAACAGGCTTCAGCCTTCAAGGGAAAGTCATCGATTGTTTGTATGGTCATCTATTTTTTGGGGACCACTTTTATATGTAGTATTTTCATTTGCACTTCAATCTATAGATATTATTTCAAAAAATGAGGAATTTATACCTGAAAAATTCCCGCTTGCAATTTCAGATCTTTCGGATGAAACTGATAAAGAAGAGGTTTTGTATGGTGAATATCATTCGGGATGGTTTGGCAGTAAACTTTACTGTGCGCTTGGTGAAGAAGACGATGTGTATACAACTCTTCATTATGAAGTAATTGAAAGCAGGTTTTCATGGGTACTGGATCATCAGTGGCAGAAGGAGTATGATGAAAGTGTTTATGAAGAAACAGATGAACAGATATGGGGAGCAGAACAGGCTGAAAAGCGTAAAACGTATGGTGCGGATATGTATTTGATTCGTTATCCTGACTGTATTTTAGTTTTTCAATTTGATGGGGAAATTACACCGCAGGTAATTGAGAAAACAAGGGAGAAATTGAAAATAAATTAGGCGGTGAGATTTATGGCAAGGGAACAGTTTCAGACGTTAACAGAACCGATGTATTATATATTACTTGCTCTGACACGCGAATGCTGCGGAGTAGATATTATGGCTAGAGTATTCGAGATTTCTCATGGGAGAGTGCAGGTTGGACCGGGTACTTTATATGCAATGCTGGCGAAATTTGAAGAAAATGAGATGATTCGGTTGACATCAGAAGAAAAAAGGAGAAAATATTATATGATAACTGCAAAAGGATTTGATCTGCTCCGTGAAGAATATGAGCGGTTAAAAACTCTTGTAGAAGATGGGAGGAATTATTTATGAAAATAACCTGGATTGGACATTCCTGTTTTAAAATTGAGGAAAATGTGTTTACCGTTGTATTTGATCCATATGAGGATGATACAGTACCGGGGTTGAATCCGGTAAGGGAACGGGCAAATCTTGTTCTCTGTACGCATGAGCACAGCGATCATAACTATCGTGCAGGTGTTGTAATTGAAAAGAACGATGAAAATCCATTTGTGATTCGTGAGATAGAAACTTATCATGATGAAGTACAGGGAGCGAAACGTGGAACAAATCACATCTATATTTTAGACGATGGCAAAACAAAAATCGCTCATTTGGGAGATATTGGCTGTGATTTGACTTCAGAGCAAAAGGAACAATTAAAAGATTTAGATGTGCTCTTTGTTCCGGTAGGTGGATTTTATACGATCAATGGAACACAGGCGGCAGCGCTTGTGAAAGAATTGAAGCCACATCTGACGATTCCGATGCATTTCCGGAATGATGAGAAAGGCTTTGGATACCAGGAGATATCAATGCTTGGAGAATTTCTCATGAACACAGATTGTAAAACTACGTTTGAAAATGACAGCATTGAACTGGTACCGGATAATGAGCAAGAGATTATTGTTATGATGCCTGCAAATACAAAAATTTAAGAATTCTGGTCTTGGATATGATAGAATAAGGCACTGGAGAAAAGAAGGAATCTCCGGTGCCTTTTGTCAGTTATTGGACAGAATCTTTTAATTTAGCATGAATCTGCTTTGCAAAATTATCAAGCATATGGATGGTGGTACGCATGTCCTCTCTTGTTGTTTCTGGATGGAGGGCGCAGATGCGCAGCACCTTTTTCTTGTTTAATACGGTTGTGAAGATGGCAGCATAGCCTGTTTGAAGCATTCGCTCTGATGCTTTCTCGTTGATGAAAGTTAGTTCTTCTTCTGTTAAATCATCCGCAATATAGCGGAAATTTACCATTGCAAGCTGTGAAGGAGAAACAATTTCCCAGTGGTCTAATTCGCGTATTGCTTCCTCTGCCCAATCTGCAAGTTCAAAACCGTGTTCAATTGCGCTTCCGATCAGGTCTGTTCCTAATACCTGCAATGTGAGCCAAAGTTTCAGACCGCGGGCAGGGCGTGTCAATTCCATTCCGATATCCCAGGGGTTAATATGTTCGCAGTCGCCTTCGATATCTTTGAGATATTCAGGATTTACATGGAAACTATGGAATAAATGTCGCACATCTTTGACGAGTACCATAGCGCAGCCATAGGTCTGGAACAGCCATTTATGAGCATCCCAGCTGAGACTGTCGGCTTGTTCGATACCTTTGAGCAAATGGCGGTAATTTGGGCTGAGGAGTACAGAGGCTCCGTAAGCGCCATCGATGTGAAACCAAAGTTCGTGTTCTCTGCAAATTGATGCAATTTCCGGAAGAGGATCAATGCTTCCTGTGTTTGTTGTTCCGGCAGTACCAATTACAACAAAAGGAATGAATCCGGCTTCTTTGTCAGCAAGAATGGCATTTTTTAAGTCTTTCATTTTCATCTGGAACTGTGCATTAGTTGGAATGATACGGATTCTGGACTGAGGGATTCCAATAATACGAAGTCCTTTTGCGACAGAACTGTGCGTCTGATCAGAAATATATGCAACGCCAAGATGCATTGTTTCATCATTTAGTTTCCAGTCCCGGGCAGCAGTCAATGCAGTGATATTTGCCATAGAGCCTCCGCTTACGAATACACCACCCGGGCGTTCGTGAAAGCCGGCTAAACTGCAGAGCCAGTGCAGTACTTCCTGCTCAATACAGTTGATAGTTGGAGCAAGTTTACTTCCGCCTGCATGGATATTGTATGCAGAAGTCATAATATCGCCAAGCCAGGAAATCGAAGAAGCAGGTCCCGGAACAAATCCGAAAAAGCGCGGATGATTTCCATCGCCGCGGTAGTGATAAACTTCTTTCATCATTTCCTCTACTACTTCAGCAACCGGGCGGCCATCTTTGGAAAACCCTATCTGACGGATTTTTTCTTTCTGATCTTCGTCCGTGTACCAGGTAACATTCTGTGAGTGGATATCTCGTTTTTCTTTACAGAATTCATGGACAAATGTTTGAACAATTTCTTCCAACTGTGCTGTATTTAAAACATTTTCGCTGTTAATCATAGTCTTTACTCCTTCTAAGTTATCAGATGATCAATAGTTCTTTACGCAATTCTATTCATAGTGTACACTAAGTACATATATATGTAAAATTCATCTATTTGATAATATATATTAAAATATTTAATAAAGAGGTGCTTCATATGGAGTTAAGGAATATTCGTACATTTTTAAAGGTAGCGGGGACACAGAATATTTCAAAAGCAGCTGATCAGTTAGGATATTCGCAGTCTGCGGTAACAGTTCAAATCCGCCAGCTGGAAAAAGAGCTTGGAACACAGTTATTTGAAAGGATTGGAAAAAGCATTACGTTGACAGAACGGGGAGTGGAGTTTACAACTTATGCCAATGAAATCATGAAACTGACGAATCAGGCACTGACTTTTGCAAATGCAGAGGGTGAAATGGAAGGAACATTGAGGGTTGGTGGGGTGGAGTCTGTTAGCACAGCAATTCTGCCAGAGATCATTCATTGTTTTCATAAGCAATATCCGAAAGTCAGGTTTGTACTAAAATCAGGGACAACGGAAGAATTGATGGAGATGGCAAGACAAAATGAAATTGATCTGCTCTATACATTGGATCGAAAAATCTGTAAATCAGAATGGAAATGTGTGGCGGAAAAAGAAGATAAAATTGTATTTGTGACCCGTTATAGTCAAGAGAAGAATAAACCTATAATGCTGCCGATTGAAAAACTGATCCAGAAGCCGTTTATCCTGACAGAAATGGGAGCGGCATACCAGTACGAACTGGAGCGCCTTCTGGCAGGATATGGACTGGAAGTAAATCCGATTCTTGAAACTGGAAATACAGATACCATCATTCAGTTATTGAAGCGTGGGATGGGATATTCATTTTTGCCGGAATTTACTGTGAAAGATGCATTGGAGCAAAAAACGTTACAGCAGGTTCACACAAATCTTCCTCAAGTTGTGATGTACAGTCAGCTGTTTTATCATCACAGTAAATGGGTAACCTCCCAAATGCAGAAATTTGTGGAACTTGTTGCGTCTCGTTAAGTTAAAATTCTTTTTTGATACAGTAATTAAGAACCGATTCCATTTGCGGTGAAACCCATTTGTCATAATGGTAGAGGAGCTGCTTCCAGACATCAATTTCAAAATCTTCTACAGGCAGATGAGAAAGGATGCCAGAGGAAACCGCTTTTTCAGTGACATAATCCGGAAGAAAGGAAATGCCGATTCCCTGACTTACGAGGGTGCAGATTAATTCGGTACTTCCGATTTCAAGAATCGGTTGAACTGCAAGAGAGATTTCTGCAAGGCGTTCTTCCATCATTCTTCGATAACTTGTTCCTTTTTCGGTTAAGATAAATGGCTGTGCAATTAGTTCCTGAATAGAAATTGTCGATTTGCGGCAGAGGGGATGAGTTGCCGCAGCAACAAAGTGGGTTTGAACTTTTTTTTCACGCACAATTACATATTCTGTGTTATAGATATGATTGTCAAGTGTTAAAACGGCATCTACCTGATTTTGATTTAGCAGTTGAAAGATTTCTTCTGTCCCGGCGGTTTCAATTTTAAGAGAAATCCCGGGATATTGTTTTCGAAAACCGTCAAAGTTACTTGAGAGAAGAGAAGTACAAAGAGAATCGGCAGTAGCCAGACGAACATGCCCACTGATATTCTTTGGATCTTGGATATTAAACTTTAAAGCTTGGGTTAGTTTGTTTATTTGATGAGCATAGTTCAGCACTTCACGGCCTTTAGCTGTAAGAACCACGGTATGATTAATTCGGTCAAAAAGGCGAAGGTTCAGTTCTTCTTCCAGTTGACGGATTTGAAAGGAAACCGTGGACTGAGAGAATCCAAGACGTTCTGATGCTTTTGTAAAACTGCAAAGTTCTGCAACGTGTATAAATGTGATTAAGTTTTTCAATTCCATAAAAAATACCTCACTATCGAAAAAATAGATGCTTATTATCATAACTATCAATTTTACAGATTCTATTTTCTACTATATACTATAAGAAAAGGAATGACAATGAATTTTTACAGGGGGATGAATTATGGATTTATTGGAACAGGCAGGTCAGATGATCGTAACATTGATCAGTAAAGCATATCAGTTATTGTGGGGGGATCTGATTACGATTCCGCTTCCGGGAGGAAGTTCGCTTGGACTTTCACTGTTAGTAATGATTTTGATTCCGTCAGGAATCTATTTTACGGTGAAGACAAGATTTCTTCCGTTTCGGCTTTTCCCGGAGATGATAAAAGCTGTATTGGAGAAGAAAAACGTACAACAAAAAGGAGCAATTTCAGGAGTACAGGCGCTGATTGTATCTACAGCAACCCGTGTCGGAATGGGAAATCTCGTTGGAGTTGTTGCTGCAATCTCAGCAGGAGGAGCAGGAGCTGTTTTTTGGATGTGGGTGATTGCACTTCTTGGTTCTTCTACTGCATTTGTAGAAGCGACGCTTGCACAACTACATAAGGAAAAAGATCCATTGTATGGGGGATATCGAGGTGGTCCGGCTTATTACATTCACCATCTGTTTGTGAAAGAAGGAAGTAAGAAGAAGCATTCTGTAATTGCAGTACTCTTTGCATTATCTGGATTAATCTGTTGGTGCGGGATTAGTCAGGTTGTAGGAAATTCTGTTTCTTCTGCTTTTGAAAATGCCTTCCACATACCACCGCTTTATACGACCATTGCACTCGTTGCTGTAGCAGCAGTTATTGTATTAAGGAAGAATGCCACAGTAAAGGTATTAGATTTTGTTGTACCGATTATGGCTGTTTGCTTTTTTGCTATGACAATTTTTATTACGATTAAAAATGCGACTCTTTTGCCGTCTGTATTTAAGCAGATTTTTACAGAAGCATTTGGTATCCGTCAGGTTGCAGCCGGAGGAATCGGAGCAGTTATTATGAATGGAGCGAAAAGAGGACTCTTTTCCAATGAGGCAGGTTCAGGTTCTGCACCTTGTGCAGCAGCGGCAGCGGACATCGATCATCCAGCTAAAGAAGGGCTTCTTCAGGCTTTTGGCGTGTTTATTGATACAATTGTAATTTGCAGCTGTACCGCAATGATCATGCTTTTGACACCGGAAAAATTAACAAGCGGTCTGGAAGGAATGGATCTTTTGCAGGCTTCGATGCAGTTTCACCTGGGAGAGTTTGGTGTGATTTTTATTGCAGCAATTCTCTGGCTGTTTAGTTTTTCTACATTTATCGGAATTTTATTTTATGCAAGACCAAATGTAGCATACTTGTTTGGAGATAATTGGACCTCGCAGACGCTTTATAAGATTCTTGCCTTAATTATGCTTTTCGTTGGCGGGATGGCGGCTTATACGTTTGTATGGGATCTGGGAGATATTGGCGTTGGGCTTATGACGGTATTCAATATGATTGCTTTATTCCCACTTGGTTCTCAGGCAGTCAAAGCGATGAATGATTATGAAAAACAACTCGGTGTAAAAAAAATTGCAGAAAATAATAAAAAGACTTGTAAATAATTAGAATATAGTCTATAATACAATCAATCAATACAGTATGGAAAATTCGTTTGAACAGGAACAAGTAGTCTTTTAGTGGAATCTACAGAGAGGCGGTGGGTGGTGTGAGCTGCTGATGAACTGAAATGATGAAATCATCCTTGAGAAGCAAACTGAATGTAAGTAGGGGAGCCGGAGTAGAGCCACGTTATAGGTGACACGCATTGTCAGATGCGGAAATGAGCCGGAATATTTCCGGGAATTAAGGTGGTACCACGAACTAAATCGTCCTTTTATGAGGGCGATTTTTTTTTGTTTCAGCGAGAATGTTTTTTCCAGTAAGGTTATTAATTTTATGAGGAGGACTTAAAAATGAATTTGAAGAAAAAGCAAGTATTGCTAGTAAGTTTCATGTTGTTTTCACTGTTTTTTGGAGCAGGGAATCTGATTTTCCCACCATTTCTTGGACAGAATGCTGGAGAAAATACGCCGTTGGCTATTGCTACATTTTTAATTACAGCAGTAGCACTTCCGGTACTTGGTGTTATTGTAGTAGCGCGTTTTGACGGACTCGAAAAGCTGTCGAGAAAGGTAAACCCGGTATTTGCAATGTTGTTTACGATACTTATTTATCTCTCTATTGGGCCGGGACTTGGAATTCCAAGAGCAGCTTCCCTTCCGTTTGAGATGGCAGTGGCTCCATATATGCCAAAAGATGCGAATCTTACTGTGATTATGTTAGTGTTTTCACTAGTATTTTTCTTGATTGCAGGATGGTTGGCAATGACACCGAAAAAACTGGTGGAACGTATTGGAAAGTTTTTAACACCATCTCTATTGTGTTTATTGTTATTTGTATTTGTAAACTTTCTATTACGAGGAACGGTAGATGTTGTTCCGGCGCAGGAGAGTTATCAGTCAAATCCACTTGTGAAGGGATTTCTGGAAGGTTATTTGACGATGGATACGATTGCAGCTTTAAATTTTGGCCTCGTAATTGCGACAACAATCCAGACACTTGGTATTAAGGAAAAGAAATATGTAATGCGATATACGGTTATGACCGGGATTTTTGCCGGAACAATTTTAGCAGCGGTATATTTGATTCTTGCTTACATGGGAATGGCATCCTCCGGTGTGATTCCGCTCCAAGAGAATGGTGCATGGACATTACGCGGTATTGTTCATCAGCTTTTTGGAGATATGGGAGCAGTTGTATTAGCCGCTATTTTTACTCTGGCATGTTTGACAACTTGTGTAGGTCTGATTACTTCTATTTCACAGTATTTTTCAACTTTGACAAAGAAAATATCCTATAAGCAATGGGTGTATTTGATCTCGGGATTTTCATTTATTGTTTGTAATCAGGGACTGAACGTGATTCTCAGTATCTCAGTGCCGGTATTGGATGCGATTTATCCAATTGCGATTATTCTAATCGTGCTTGGATTGTGTGATTCATTTATTAAAGAGATTCCGTATATGTATTCTTGTACAGTTGGAGCGGTAGGTGTTGTTAGCGTGTTATATGCGTTGGAAAATGCAGGTGTGAAGATAAAGATAATCAGTAATCTGCTCCACAAATTGCCGCTGTATTCACTTGGACTTGGATGGGTTGGCGTAGCGGCAGTCGTAGTAGCAGTTTGTCTGATTGTACATGCTGTTCAAAAGGCAACTGGTCTTTCACAGATTGAAAATACCGCAAATGAATAAGAAATTGGGGTAAATCTTAAGAATTTCTAAAATTATGCACAAAAAATATGAAAGATTTTAGGCAAAAATGCGAATTGTTATTCTGAAAGAAATATTATATAGTGTAAATATATTTGAAAATCAGATGAATGAAGCGCATTTAATTTCATAAATGCTGATAGTGTGTTACTGGTGAAGCAGGCATAAACTATCCGATTTTATTCATATAGCATTTGGATAAAGTCGGGAGGTTTATGCCCTTTTTTATTCTTGGTGGCATGAAGATGCTGTAGAAAAGGATGTTTAAACATGTATTGCATTTTAAAAATATTAAATAATAATGCACTGCTGGCAGAGGATAGTGAAACGGCGAGTGAACGAATCTTACTTGGGAAAGGCATCGGTTTTGGAAAGAAAGCAGGAGACTATGTTGACAGTGATGAAAAAGTTCAAGTATATACACCTGTTGTGCGGCAGGAACAAAGTTCTGCGATGCATGTAGTAAATACGATCGATCCGGTTTATATTGAAGTGGCAGGAAAGATTATTAGTGAAGCAGAAAAAGTATTTGGCAGTGTCAACCGGGATATTATTTTACCGCTAGCAGATCATATTGCTTTTGCGGCAAAGAGAGAGCAGGAAAATATTTTTCTTCCGAACCCGTTTATTTTAGATATTAAAATATTATTTGGGAAAGAATTTGCAGTTGCGATGGAAAGCCGGAAGATTATTCAGGAAATGACAGGATATCGAATTTCAGATGATGAAGCAGGCTTTATTGCCCTTCATATTCATTCGGGACTTTCCAATGAAGAAGTGTCAGATACGCTTCGGACAACCCAGATTATTGATGAGAGTATGCTCATTATTGAAAAGTCTATTGGAAGTAAAATAAAAAAAGAATCACTGGCTTATATCCGCTTAATGAGTCATTTGTATTATATGATTGTTCGTATGAAGACTGAAGAAGCGGTGAATCTGGATTTGAATGAATTTGTAAGATTAAATTATCCAAACGCAGGAAGAATTGCAGAAGTGGTATGCAGGAATATGAGCCTCAAGATGCAAAAAAGTATATATCCAGAAGAACTAGGATTTCTTGCAATACATATTCAGCGGATGATTGTATCTGCTGAAGAGGGAAAATAGAGGTAAGGAAAATTATGGATTATATTCGTAAACACCAAAAAGCGGCGATTGGAATAGGATTTATTCTTGTACTGCTTATTATTTTCTTTGGTTGGCAAAGAAAAATGGCAACATCAAAATCAGTCTATGATGAGCTGGAAGATCTGCCGAGAGGTGCTGAAGCAGTCAGAAGTGACTTTTATGAACAGCAGCTGACAAAGAAAGAAGAAGAAGTATATCAGTTTTTAAAAGAGCATTTGATTAATATGGAAGGCGGAATCCTGACACTTCCGCAAGCGATTGATGGAAAAGAATATCAAAGGATTGTAACCGCGTTGGAATATGACCGCAATCCATTTTTTTATGGATTTGTTGATATTCCTATGAATGGAGAATATGAATACGTTCTTCAAAAAGAGAAGAATATTCTCAGAGTTACTGAAGAAAAGATTGAAAAAGTAGTATTGTTTATATCGTGCGCAAAAGGGATTGAAGTATCCGGAAGATTTGATGACGAAGGTTACCTAACAAACGCAGATAAGATTGCGGAAGAACTTTCAGTAAATGATCCGGAGAAAGAAGCGGAAATCCGTCAGATAATGGAAGAAACTGACCAGATTCTGGATGAAATTATTGCCGGGTTACCGGAGAGAGCAGGTCAGAAATCAACAGCAGATTATTTTCTTAGTTGGTTGGACGAACACTTGGAACTGGCAGATGACACAGCATCAGAGGCAAAAGAACTGGAACATATGGGAGAAATGTTAGATCAGATTTATCCTTATAATCATTTGGCGGCTCTGACAAAAGAAAAAGCCAGCATACTGGGCTATGCTAAGATTTTATCAGAACTTTTTGAGAGAGCCGGAATGAAATCTCATGTTGTGATGGGAAGCTGGACAAGTCAGTGGAGTGAAGAAATGTATGTATTGTGTGCTGTTTCCATAGATGGACAGACAATATATATAGATGCCAGCGGAGCGAGGGAAGCTTCTCTTGGAGGCAGTAGATGGTTGTCGGAGAAAGAAGCTTTGCACCGCATGAAATTTGCAGATTATTATGAATATGAATAATAGGAGGAAAATATGTTAGGAATTTTTAAAAAGAAAAAAACATCCGGATACATGCTTGGAGCACCGGCAAAAGGAAAGGCAGTAAATATTCAGGAGGTAAATGATCCGACGTTCAGTTCCGGAATGCTTGGGCAGGGGGTAGCAGTACTTCCAACAGAAGGGAAAATTTATGCGCCTGCAGATGGGGAAATTTCCATGGTATTTGATACACTGCATGCAATTAGCATGGTTGCTGAAAATGGAGTTGAGATTCTTGTTCATGTAGGTCTTGACACTGTAAATCTAAAAGGCCGGGGATTCGAGGCACATGTAAAAGCTGGTGACAGCGTGAAAAAAGGAGATCTGATGCTGACAGTGGACTTGGATTTCTTAAAAGCAGAAGGCTATGATATCATTACTCCGGTAGTTGTCTGCAACACAGACGAGTATGCAAAGGTAGAAGGAATCTTTGGAAAAGAAGTTATGCCTGGGGATGATGTAGTAGAAATTACATTAAAGTAATATTGGATTTTATTGCCGGAGAAATACCGGTGTAAAATAAATAATGGCGGCAGAAAACTGTTTCCATTGTGAAGCAAAAGGGATTAAGGAAAGAGTAGGAGGAAATGATATTATGATGAGATATCTTCAAAGATTAGGAAAATCTCTCATGCTTCCGGTAGCGTGTCTTCCGGTAGCAGCCATTCTTCAGGGATTAGGTTACTGGCTTGACCCAACAGGATGGGGCGCAAACAGTGCAATCGCAGCATTTTTATTAAAAGGCGGCGGATGTCTGATCGACCAGATGCCGATTCTGTTCGCAATTGGTGTAGCTGTTGGTATGGCAGATGATAATGATGGTACAGCCGGACTTGCCGGACTTGTATCCTGGATCATGACAACAACACTTCTTTCAACAGATGTTGTAGCAATGCTTACAAGTACAGCTGTTGAAAATGTAGATCCAGCATTTGGTAAAACACAGACACAGTTCATCGGTATTCTTTGTGGTTTAATTGCAGCAGCAGTTTATAACAAGTTTAAGAGTACAAAACTTCCGGATGCATTCTCATTCTTTAGTGGAAAGAGATGTGTAGCAATTGTTACAGCAGGTGCATCTTTAGTGTCCAGTTTAGTTTTGTTCTTTGTATGGCCAATCGTATACAATGTATTGATTACAGTTGGTGAAACAATTATGAAACTTGGTCCAATTGGAGCTGGTATTTACGGTTTCTTCAACCGTCTGTTAATTCCATTTGGTCTTCACCATGCATTGAACTCTGTATTTTGGTTTGACGTAGCAGGTATTAATGATATCGCTAAGTTCTGGGGCAATGCTGAAGGCGGAGTTCTTGGACAGACAGGTATGTACATGGCAGGCTTCTTCCCGGTAATGATGTTTGGTCTTCCGGCAGCAGCTCTTGCAATGTATTTCACAGCAAAAGATACAAAGAAAAAAGTTGCAGCAGGTCTTTTAATGTCAGCAGCAATCGCTTCTTTCTTAAATGGTGTTACAGAGCCTCTGGAATTCTCATTCATGTTCCTTGCTCCGGCACTGTATGTTGTACATGCATTATTAACAGGTATCTCTATGGCAGTTGTTGCAGCGCTTCCGGTGCGAGCAGGATTCAACTTTAGTGCCGGTCTTATTGACTGGACACTGAGCTTCAAAGCGCCATTTGCTCAGAACCCGTTATTATTAATCCCGATCGGTCTTGCAGTAGGTCTTGTTTACTTCATTATTTTCCGTATTGTTATCGTGAAATTTAATATGAAGACACCGGGTCGTGAAGATGATGATTTAGATGAAACAAAAGTAACTCTTGCAAATGATGACTTTACAGCAATCGCTAAGATTGTTCTGGAAGGTGTAGGCGGAAAAGCTAATGTTACATCTGTTGACAACTGTATTACAAGACTTCGTCTGGAAATCAAAGATTATACATTAATCGATGAGAAAAAAATTAAATCTGCTGGTGTGGCAGGCGTAATCAGACCAAGTAAAACTTCTGTTCAGGTTATTGTAGGAACAAAAGTACAGTTTGTGGCGGATGAGTTCAAAAAACTCTGTAAGTAAGAAAAAGTAAAAGAAAATACAATTTTTTAATCCCTTTTTAATAGAAGAAGCTGTCAGTAATGTAAATTGCTGGCAGCTTCTTTGTTAGTTGTCCACTTAGGGAGATAAAAATGCCAGTTACCGGGATTGGGTAGATTTTACACAAGCTTTTTCTTATAATGTAGGAAAAGGAGGGAGCGCAATGAAAATACTAATTAAACGGATTCCACGGGAACGGGAAGAGGAGGCAAGAATATTTGTCCACGAAGAAGATGAAGGAATCAAACAATTAGCAGAATATGTTGAAGAAGAGCAGTTTCGAAAAGAACAGTTAATCTGTCAAAAAGAAGATACGATTTGCCGTTTGAACTGCCGGGAGATTTATTATATAGAAACGATGCGGGAAGTGCAGGAAGTTCATTCCAAAAGCGGATGCTATATGACGCGGAAACGGCTATATATATTGGAACGGGAACTGCCGGAATATTTTGTCCGAGTTTCAAAATCAGCAATTATAAATTTACAGCTGGTAAAAGAGTATCATCCTAAACCGGGAGGAATGATGACGGCGGAGTTTCCAACAGGCGATGAAGTATACATTTCCAGAAAATATTTAAGAGAGATTCGTGAAAGAATCTGGGAGGAGCGTTTATGAAAACTAAAAATAGGGAAGAAAGAAGAGAGATATTGTCTTATGGAACCGGAATTGGCGGGGCTATGTTTGTCAGCAATGTAATTTATCTTGGACGGCAAAGCAATGTGAAGTTGGCAGAAGAAATCATGCCATGGTTTGGAGTAATGTTTCTTGCGTATATTGGAGTTGGGATTTTGTTTTTCTATCTTTATACACGAACACCAAAGAAGGATAGTTTCTGGAAATACTGTATGAAAGGCGCAGCAGGACTTTATATGATAGGAAATATCATGCCGTTTATATTTTTGCTTGGAGCAGTTCTTGCAAAAAAAACTCCGCTTAGAATGATTTGTATATTAGATGCTGTAATTTTGCTTGGCTTTTACATTCTTGATTATCATTCTGTTTGGAAATTATCGAATGTTTTGAACGGACGTCAGGGACGAACAAAAACATTATTGATTGATCTAGATGAAAAACCGGAAAGTGTGGAAGCGTTCTGTAATCAGATTCAATCATACTGTGAAAAGAATCATCAGAAAGTAGAATTTTTGACGAAAGGAAGGACATGCGAGATATTGCTGGATGATAAACCGTGTACAGTGGAATTAGAGTCATATTATTCACAGTTTGGACCAATGTACGGGATGAAATTTATTTGGAAATGTTAATGCAGACAAGTGGTATTATGTACTAGAGCTGGCAGTCGGAGCTGGCTGCCAGCTTTTATGAAATGTTAAGAATAAATTTCTTTGGAAGAAGAAAGTAATTTTATAAATTTCTGACCGGTAATAGAGAGTGGATGCTGTTCGCTGCGAACAAGACAAATATTGCGGGGAGGAATGTATTCCTGCATATTTAGAAAGTATAGATTTCCTTCTGTAAGAGCTGCAGATGCAAAACGGGATGGAATAATCCCAATTCCAAGATTTCGGATAACCATAGGAACGATCAATTCTGTAGTAGTTACTTCGATTTCTGGTTTCAAAATCAGATCATGTTCCAAGAAAATCTGCTCCAGATATTTCCGTGTGGAAGTTCCCTGTGTGACCGTGATGATTGGATAATTCATCAAATCAGAAAGATGAAGTTCTCGGTTAGCAAGAAAAGAAAACTTGGAGCCGGCAACGACTACATCCTGAAAAGTTGTCAGTTCAGTGACTTCAAGTTCTGGATAAGTTTCATAAGGAGAAGCTACGATTACAGCAAAGTCGATCAATCCGGCATTCAATGCAGTGATAGCATCTGGAGCGGAAAGTGTATTGATTGTAAGTTTGATATCTGGGTAAACATGGCGGAAGCATTCCAGATAAGGAAGCAGATAGCGGTGAAGCGCGAGTTCACTTGCGCCAATCTGGAGTGTCCCGGAAGTCAGATTTAAAATTGCATGGAGCTCTTCTTCTGCTTTAAAAATATGAGCGCATGCTTTGGCTACGTGTTTGTAAAGAAGTTTTGCTTCAGGGGTGAGTGTTACCCCTTTTTTTGATCGAATAAAGAGCGGACAATTCAGTTCCTTTTCCAGACTTTGGATAGCATAACTAACAGTCGGCTGAGAAAGATAGAGTACTTTCGCGGCGGCAGTAATATTTTTGTATTTAGCAACATAGTAGAAAATTTTATAATGTTCAAAGCTTGCAGACATAGTAAAACACCTCTATCAATAGAAAAATTCAATGGTTAAATGTAAAATATTTAATTATCTTTATGGAAATAATTGTAGTATAATACAATCCGGACCAAAAAACAAGCGAATTTCCTGTTGGCGGTCCAGTAATGCGGTAAATGCAGAAAGGAAGGGAAACATACGGAAGTCATTTCAGAAAAATTAATTGAGGAGTTGAATTGTGAAACCGTATTTACGATTCCAATATTCGGTGGTATTCCGATAATGGAATCAGTGGTCGTAACATGGATTATCATGGCAGCGCTTGTGCTATTGTCGATTGTTTTCGTTAGAAATCTGAAGATAGAAAATGTAAGCAGAACGCAGCTTGTGCTGGAAACAGCCATTGGTGGGATTCATGCTTTTTTTGAAGACATCATGGGAAAAGAAGGAATTCGATATATTCCTTACTTGATCACCGTAGCATTGTATATCGGGGTTGCGAACCTGATTGGGTTGTTTGGATTCAAGGCGCCGACCAAGGATCTGAATGTCACACTTGCCCTGTCGCTGATGAGCATTATTCTGATCGAATATGCGGGAATACACAAAAAAGGAGTAAAAGGATGGCTGAAAAGTTTTGCGGAGCCGATTCCGATTATTCTTCCGATTAACGTACTGGAGATATTTATCAAACCACTTTCGCTGTGTATGCGTCTGTTTGGAAATGTGCTTGGTTCGTTTGTCGTTATGGAACTGATTAAGATTGTCGTTCCGGTAATCGTTCCGGTTCCATTTAGTTTTTATTTTGATATTTTTGATGGTCTGATACAGACCTATGTGTTTGTTTTTTTAACATCACTATTTATTAAAGAAGCAGTAGAATAAGTTTAAAAAGAAAAGGAGAAATTATTATGACATCAATTATCGCAATCGGAGCAGCAGTAGCAGTTCTTACAGGAATTGGAGCAGGACTTGGAATTAGTATCGCAACAGGAAAGGCAGTAGACGCAATTGCAAGACAGCCGGAAGCAGAGAGTAAGATCAGTAAATCATTCCTGCTTGGATGCGCTCTTGCAGAAGCAACAGCGATTTATGGATTTATTATTGGACTTGTGATCATTCTGTTTTTAGGTTAAGAAAGAGAGTAGAGAAAGGCAGGTGAATAAGGTGCTGAAATTAGATGTTTGGAACCTTATCTTTACCGTTGTCAACCTAATCGTTCTCTATTTACTCTTGAGAAAATTTTTGATCGGGCCGGTTACTAAGATTATGGACCAGAGAAAAGCAATCATTGAGGAAGGGCTTGCTTCAGCCCGCACTGCACAGTTGGAAGCAGATGAATTAAAACGTCAATATGAGCTGCAGATTGGAACTGCACAGGCAGAATCAGATAAGATTATTAACCGGGCAAAGGAAGATGCCCGGGCAGCTTATGATAAAGTTGTGACTGAAGCAGATGAGCAGGCAGGAAAAGTGCTTGCGGATGCTCGGAAAAATATTGAGATCGAGCGGGCGAAGGCAATCCGTGAAATGGAATCAGAAATCGCGGAACTTGCACTTGACGCGGCAGTAAAAATTGCGGGAAAAGGCACAAAAGATGCTGATAACCTGGCATTATATGATGAATTTTTAGTAAAAGCAGGTGAAGCGGATGACACAGACGGTAATTAATTACGCAAGAGTTTTGTATGAGCTTCAAATTCCTGATGAAATCATCATGGAGGCAGAAACGTATTTTCGGAATGTACCGGAACTTAAAGATGCACTGACTAACCCGGTAATTCCTTTAAATGAAAAATACGCAGTAATAGAAGATCTATTTACAGATCAGATGAAAAATTTTCTTAAGATGGTCTGCAAAAATGGAAGAATGAGACAGATCAGAGAGATTTTTGAGGTATACGAGACATATTCAAAAAGCCAGAGAAAGATATTGCAGGCAACGCTGATTTATGTAACAGAGCCGACAAAAGAACAGGAAGAAAAATTCAAAGTATTTTTGAAAGAAAGATACGGATGTCGGGATGTGGAATTAAAGCTTTTGGAAGACCGGGAGCTGATCGGCGGATTTGTGCTTCGCGCAGGCGAAAGAGAATTTGACTGGAGTATACGGGGAAGAATAAAACAGTTAGAGCAAAAATTAATCCGGAGGTGAGCCAGATGAGCTCAATCAGTTCAGAAGCGATTATTTCAATCCTGAAAAGTGAGATCAAAGATTATGAATTATATACCAGGGACCAGGAAGTCGGCACGGTAATCTGGGTTGGAGACGGAATAACAACTGTCTATGGCCTGGATCATGCGATGTATGGAGAGATTGTTATTTTTGAAAATGGTGTCAAGGGAATGGTCCAGGATATCCGGCAGAATGAAATTGGCTGCATTGTATTTGGCAGAGATGTCGGAATTAAGGAAGGAACAAAAGTAACGCGTACCGGAAAAAAAGCCGGTATTCCTGTCGGAGAACAATTTGTTGGCAGAATTGTCAATGCACTTGGAGAACCGATTGACGGTCAGGGAGAAATTGAGGCAGACGAGTATCGTCCCATTGAACAGGAAGCACCTGGAATCGTAGATAGGAAATCAGTCAGTGTACCAATGGAAACTGGGATTCTTGCCATTGACTCTATGTTTCCAATCGGAAGAGGACAGCGTGAACTAATCATTGGAGACCGCCAGACGGGTAAAACAGCAATTGCCGTTGATACGATATTGAATCAAAAAGGAAAAGATGTCATTTGTATTTATGTAGCCATTGGTCAGAAGGCATCGACCGTAGCAAAGATTGTAGCAACATTAAAGAAGTATGATGCGATGGAATATTCTATTGTATTGTCAGCAACTGCCAGTGATCCGGCTTCTTTGCAGTATATTGCACCATATGCAGGAACAGCATTAGCGGAATACTTTATGTATCAGGGAAAAGATGTGTTAATCGTTTATGATGATCTGTCCAAGCATGCGGTTGCATACAGGGCGCTGTCGCTGTTATTAGAGCGGTCACCGGGACGGGAGGCATATCCAGGAGATGTTTTCTATTTGCATTCGAGACTGCTTGAGCGTTCCAGCCGACTAAGCGATGCGCTTGGAGGAGGCTCGATCACGGCACTTCCGATTATTGAGACACAGGCAGGAGATGTATCAGCATATATTCCGACCAATGTGATTTCTATTACAGATGGACAGATCTTTTTGGAAAGCAGTCTTTTCTTTGCGGGAATGCGTCCGGCAGTTAATGTAGGACTTTCTGTATCTCGTGTCGGTGGTGCAGCACAGACGAAAGCGATGAAAAAAGCAGCAGGAAGTATTCGTATTGATCTGGCGCAGTTTCGTGAAATGGAAGTGTTTACCCAGTTTAGTTCGGATCTTGATCCGGCTACGAAGGAATTGCTGGAGTATGGAAATGGTTTAATGGAACTGCTGAAACAGCCGCTTTATCGTCCATTAACGATGGCAGAACAGGTAATTACGCTTTGTGCAGCAACACATAAAGTAATGCTTGGGATAGAACCGTCAAAAGTTAAAGCATTTCAAATGGATCTATTAGATTATGTAAAGCGGAATGCGCCTGAGATTATACAAGAATTGGAAGAAACGAAAGTTTTGACAGACGAGCTGACAGAGAAAATCGTGGCAGAAGCGAAAGTGTTTAAGAGCAGGTGATATTATGGCAAGTATGAGAGAAATACAGAGCAGGATGCACAGCATTGAAGATACGCTGAAAATTACGAATGCGATGTATATGATTTCTTCTTCAAAAGTAAAAAAAGCAAAGAAGATGTTAATCGAGACTGAACCATTTTTCTATAATCTGCAGACAGCACTCGGACGCTTGCTTAGACATGTTCCGGATATGGAGCATATCTATTTTAATCAGGGGCGGGAGAAAAAGCCGGAAGAGCGTAAGAAGGGCTATATTGTCATTACAGCAGATAAGGGAATGGCAGGAGCGTATAATCATAATGTAATCAAACTTGCAGAAAAGCAGCTTGAGAAAAAGGAACCGCATAAATTATTTATTGTAGGTCAAATTGGATATCATTATTTTGAAAAAAAAGGTGTAGAGATTGCAACACATTTTCACTATACCGCGCAGAATCCAACAATGCATCGAGCAAGAGTGATTATGGAAACGGTTCTTGATCTGTATCAAAAGCAGGAATTAGATGAAATTTATGTAATCTATACACAGATGGAAAGCGCTGTGAAAGAAGAAGCGGAAATGCTGAAGATTCTTCCGCTCGAGAAGGCAGATTTTGGCAGCACGAAAATTCCGCAGGGAATTTTGAGGGAGGAGATTAATTTTTCTCCATCTCCGGAAGTTGTGCTCGATTATATTGTTCCGAATTATCTGACCGGATTTATTTACGGAGCATTGGTAGAATCTTTTGCCAGCGAGCAGAATGCCCGCATGATGGCAATGGAAGCCGCTACAAAAAGTGCGAAAGAAATGCTTCGGGAATTATCTATAATTTATAACCGTGCAAGGCAGGCGGCGATTACCCAGGAGATTACAGAGGTAATCGGCGGCGCCCGCGCACAGAAGTCAAAGCACTGACAGACAGGAGGAAACATTATGAATGTAGGTAAAATTGTACAGGTTATGGGACCTGTCGTTGACGTAGAATTTGCCACAGGCAGCCTCCCGGATATTAAAGATGCCCTTGAGGTAGAAAATGACGGAAAACGATGTATTATGGAAGTTGCACAGCATATTGGAAATCGGATCGTGCGCTGTATTATGCTACAGGCAAGTGAAGGTCTTAGCCGTGGAATGGATGTAAAAGCAACCGGAACTGGAATTCAAGTTCCGGTAGGAAAAGCGACACTCGGCCGTTTGTTTAATGTCCTTGGAGATTGTATTGACGGCGGTACTTCTCTTGATGGTGAGGAACACTGGTGTATTCACCGGGAGCCGCCTACTTTTGAAGAACAAAGTCCGGTAGTTGAGATTCTGGAAACCGGAATTAAAGTAATCGATCTTCTTGCGCCGTATGCAAAAGGCGGTAAGATCGGATTGTTCGGTGGAGCAGGTGTCGGGAAAACGGTACTGATTCAGGAATTAATTCGAAACATTGCTACAGAACATGGAGGATATTCGATTTTTACCGGAGTCGGTGAGCGTTCAAGAGAAGGAAACGATCTCTGGTCCGAGATGAAAGAATCAGGTGTATTGGAGAAGACTGCTTTAGTTTTTGGACAGATGAATGAGCCGCCGGGAGCTCGTATGAGAGTGGCAGAAACCGGGCTTACAATGGCGGAATATTTTCGTGATCAGGAACATCAGAATGTACTTCTTTTTATTGATAATATTTTCCGGTATGTACAGGCGGGGTCAGAGGTATCGGCACTGCTTGGACGTATGCCTTCTGCGGTAGGTTATCAGCCGACGCTGGCAACGGAAGTCGGTGAACTTCAAGAACGTATTGCTTCCACAAAAAATGGTTCCGTTACATCCGTTCAGGCAGTCTATGTGCCGGCAGATGACTTAACAGATCCGGCTCCGGCAACGACGTTTGCTCATTTGGATGCGACAACGGTATTATCAAGAAAGATTGTGGAGCAGGGAATCTATCCAGCTGTAGATCCACTGGAATCTAACTCCCGTATTCTTGAAGCAGAAATTGTTGGCGAAGAGCATTATGAGACAGCGAGAAGAGTTCAGGAAATTCTTCAGAAATATAAAGAACTTCAGGATATCATTGCAATTCTCGGTATGGAAGAACTGTCTGAAGAAGATAAACTTCTTGTATATCGTGCAAGAAAGGTTCAGAAATTTCTTTCACAGCCATTCCATGTAGCAGAGAATTTCACGGGTATCCCAGGGAAATATGTATCTGTAAAAGATACGATCCGCGGTTTTAAAGCGATTCTTGATGGAGAGATGGACGAATATCCAGAATGGGCATTTTTTAATGTGGGAACACTGGAAGATGTAATCGAGAAGGCAAAGAATACTTCTGAGCCGATGTCATAATTCGGTGGGAGGAATAAAATATGCAGTTATTTTCTGTAAAAGTGATTGCAAGTAATCGTGTTTTTTACGAAGGCAAATGTCGCTCTCTTGTGCTTCCGGAACTGGATGGTGAGAAAGGGATTCTTGCGCATCACGAAAATATGATTATTGCTATTGAAAACGGTGTTATGAAAATCCAGCAGGAAGATGGAGAGTGGATTGAAGCGGCAGTTAGCTCGGGATTTGCACAGATAATTAACAATCGTGTACTTGTACTTGTGCTGTCGGCGGAAAAACCGGAAGAAATTGATATTCGCCGTGCCCAGGAAGCAAAAGAGCGAGCAGAAGAACAGTTAAGACAGAAACAGAGTCTGCAGGAATATCATATTTCGCAGGCATCACTGTCTCGAGCAATGACGAGAATTAAAGAAGCAAGTAAATACAGATAGAAACTTTGCGCAGAGAGTGCATTAAAAAAATACTTCAGATGATAAAAAGAATATCTTCTGAAGTATTTTTCTGTTTCAGGAAGAGAAGTTATTTTTCTGCCTGATAAGGATTTACATGTACCATGACATGTTTCAAATCTGGAAAATGTTCTTCCAGACCATCGTGAACATGTTCTGCTACGTCATGGACTTCGTTTAGTGTACGGTTTCCGTCAGCGGCAATCTCTACATCCGCATAAACTTTTGTGCCGAACATACGTGTGCGCAGAAGATCAATACCAAGAACACCGTCTTGAGAGAGGATAAAACGACGCATTTGTTCTTCGAATTGGTCATCGCAGGAACTGTCAGTCATTTTTCGAATTGTATCCCGGAAAATATCGATTGCTACTTTCAAAATAAAAATGCAGATAATAACACTGGCGATTGGATCCAGAATTGGGAATCCGAGTCTGGCGCCGGCGATACCGATCAGAGAACCGATGGATGAAAGTGCATCTGAACGGTGATGCCATGCATCTGCCATAAAGGCAGAAGAATTAATTTTTAATGCATACCAGCGTGTATACCAAAACATTGCCTCTTTTACTATGATAGAAACAATGGCAGCAGCCAGGGCAATGGCTCCCGGAACTTCCAAATGAGAGATGTTGCCGGAGAAGATTTTTTCTATGCCGGCAATACCGATTCCGGCTCCGGTAATAAGAAGAATACCTCCGAGGATTAGAGAAGCAACACATTCCAGTCGTTCATGACCATAAGGATGTTCTTTATCAGCGCCGTGTTGGGACAGGCGTACGCCGATTAAGGCAATGAAAGTGGCAAATACATCTGAAAGAGAATGAACCGCATCAGAGATCATAGCGCCGGAATGACCGATGATTCCGGCAAATAATTTAAATGCGGAGAGAATAATATTGCCGGCAATGCCTACAAAGGAGACACGGTTTACGATTGCTTTTGTTTCTTCTGAACTTAATTTTTTGTCAGAAGCATTTGGTTTTTGTGCAGTTGTTTGTGTTGTCATAAGAAACCTCCTAAAATATGAAATGTGTTTATTATATAGAATTCCAAAGGGATTTCTATGTAATAAAAAAGCATCCACGGTCGGGTAGTTGTCATGTAACTACTGTCCCGCAGATGCTATATCATCTGCTGTCACAAATACGAAATGTAAGTGACCCGGCACATAATCGGTTTGATTACTGCCTGTTCAGTTTGTACTGTAGATAAAATGCAGTGCAAATTTTTTGATTCAATATATTATATTTCAAACACATGTGTTTGTCAATAAAAAGTAAAATGATATAAAATTAACAATTACGTTAAAAAAATATCAATATAGTATTGACAAAAAAATAACAAAGTAATATAATGGCAATTGTAAGGAAGAAACAATCAATTACGGAGGATGTTAAGATGGCTAAGAAAGCAGAAATCGTACCAGAAATTATTGATAATGTTGAAAGTCTTGTAGCAAAAATGAATGCCATGAGAGAGGCACAGAAAGTATTTGCTGGTTATACACAGGAACAGGTAGATAAAATCTTTTTTGAGGCTGCTATGGCAGCGAATAAAATGAGAATTCCGTTAGCGAAAATGGCGGTAGAAGAAACGGGAATGGGAATTGTAGAAGATAAGGTAATTAAAAACCATTATGCTTCTGAATACATTTACCACGCATACCGTGATACAAAAACATGCGGCGTGATTGAAGAAGATAAAGTATATGGAATTAAAAAAATCGCAGAGCCAATTGGTCTTGTTGCAGCGGTAATTCCAACAACAAACCCAACATCAACAGCAATTTTCAAAACATTGATTTCATTAAAAACAAGAAATGCGATTATTATCAGTCCACATCCGCGTGCGAAAGCATCTACAATTGCGGCTGCAAAAGTTGTACTGGATGCAGCGGTAAAAGCAGGAGCGCCGGAAGGAATCATTGGTTGGATTGATGTTCCGTCACTGGAATTAACAAATGAAGTTATGAAGAGTGCGGATATTATTCTTGCTACAGGTGGACCGGGAATGGTAAAAGCCGCATATTCTTCAGGAAAACCTGCTCTTGGCGTTGGTGCGGGAAATACACCAGTCATTATCGATGATACTGCAGATGTGAAATTGGCAGTAAATTCGATTATTCACTCAAAAACATTTGATAATGGTATGATCTGCGCTTCTGAACAGTCAGTAACCGTTCTCGAAAATGTATATAAAGAAGTGAAAGAGGAATTTGCTCTGAGAGGATGTTATTTTCTCAAAAAAGATGAAATTGAAAAAGTAAGAAAAACAATTATCATCAATGGCGCATTAAATGCAAAGATTGTAGGACAGACTGCCCATACAATTGCAGCGCTTGCAGGAGTTAACGTTCCGGAAGATACAAAAATTCTGATTGGCGAAGTAGAATCTGTTGATATTTCAGAAGAATTTGCTCATGAAAAATTATCGCCGGTACTGGCCATGTATAAAGCAAAAACATTTGACGAAGCACTTGCAAAAGCAGAGCAGCTAGTTGCTGACGGAGGATATGGACATACATCTTCTATTTATATTAATCCGGCTGAAACAGAAAAACTTGCAAAACATGCGGCTGCAATGAAAACATGTCGTATTTTAGTAAATACACCATCTTCTCAGGGTGGTATTGGTGATCTTTATAACTTTAAATTAGTTCCATCACTGACGCTTGGATGTGGTTCCTGGGGTGGCAACTCTGTATCAGAGAATGTAGGAGTAAAACATTTGATCAATATTAAAACAGTTGCTGAGAGGAGAGAAAATATGCTTTGGTTCAGAGTTCCTGAGAAAGTATACTTTAAAAAAGGATGTATGCCGGTTGCATTAGATGAATTGGGAAATGTAATGGGTAAGAAGAAAGCATTTATCGTTACAGACAGTTTCTTATATCATAATGGTTATGTGAAAGGAATCGAGGAGAAACTGGATGAAATGGGAATCCAGCATACCTGTTTCTATGATGTAGCACCGGATCCGACACTTGCATGTGCGAAAGCTGGTGCAGAGGCAATGAGATCTTTTGAGCCGGATGTAATTATCGCACTTGGCGGTGGTTCTGCTATGGATGCGGGTAAGATTATGTGGGTAATGTATGAACATCCGGAAGCAGATTTCCTTGATATGGCAATGCGTTTCATGGATATCCGAAAGAGAATCTATACATTCCCGAAAATGGGGGAAAAAGCTTACTTTGTAGCAATTCCGACATCATCCGGAACTGGTTCTGAAGTAACACCGTTCGCAGTTATTACAGATGAAAAAACAGGAGTAAAATATCCATTGGCAGATTATGAACTGCTTCCGAAGATGGCGATTATTGATGCGGATAATATGATGAGTCAGCCAAAGGGATTGACAAGCGCATCCGGTATTGATGCACTGACACATGCATTAGAAGCATACGCATCTATTATGGCAACCGACTATACAGACGGTCTTGCATTAAAGGCGATGAAGAATATTTTCAAATACCTTCCGTCAGCATATGAAAATGGTGCGAACGACCCGATCGCAAGAGAAAAGATGGCAGATGCATCTTGTATGGCAGGTATGGCATTTGCAAATGCGTTCCTCGGCGTATGTCACTCTATGGCACATAAATTGGGAGCTTTCCATCATTTGCCGCACGGTGTAGCTAATGCACTTTTAATTACAGAAGTGATGAAGTTTAATGCGACAGATGTGCCAACTAAGATGGGAACATTTTCACAGTATCAGTATCCGCATGCATTGGAGCGCTATGCAGAATGTGCAAGATTCTGTGGAGTTGTTGGAAAAGATGACAAAGAAACTTTTGAAAAATTCCTTGTAAAGATTGAGGAATTGAAAGAGGCTGTCGGTATCAAGAAGACAATTAAAGAATATGGTGTTGACGAAAAATATTTCCTTGATACATTAGATGAAATGGTAGAACAAGCATTTGATGATCAGTGTACCGGAGCAAATCCAAGATATCCACTGATGAAAGAAATCAAAGAAATGTATCTGAAAGTTTACTACGGAAACTAAAGGAATTATAATAGAATCATTCAGAAACGTATACGCCAGGAGGTATTACTATGAATTTAGAAACTTGTACTTTAATTGTGGAACGCCCTTACAAGAAAGTTTATCGATGCGATGATAAAATCGTAAAATTATTTGAGACAACACATCCAAAGTCAGATATTTTTAATGAGGCTCTTGAGACAGCAAGAGTAGAAGAGGCAGAAATTCCGGTGGCAAAACTCTGTGAAGTAACGCAGATTGACGGCAAATGGGCGCTTGTGTTCGAATACAAAGAAGGAAAAACAATGGAAGAACTCATGCAGGAGCATCCGGAGAAATTTGAAGAGTATATGAAGCAGTTCGTAGCACTTCAGACAGAAGTGCACAAGAAATCTGCCCCGCTTCTAACGAATATGAAAATGAAGTTGACTAGACAGATCAACGGATTGAAAGAATTGGATGCAACAGCTCGTTATGAGCTTTTGACAAGACTGGAAGGGATGCCAAAACATACAAAGCTTTGCCATGGAGATTTTAATCCAAGCAATGTGATCGTGGCAGAAGACGGAACTATGACAATTGTGGACTGGGCTCATGCGACAAGGGGAAATGCAAGTGCCGATGCAGCGATGACATATCTTCTCTTTGCATTGAATGATGAAAAGAAAGCAGAGTTGTATCTGAAAGAATTCTGCAAACAGACAGATACTGCGAGACAGTATGTGCAGCACTGGCTTCCGATTGTTGCAGCAGCGCAGCTTTCAAAAAATAATGAATTAGAGAAAGAATTTCTAATGAAATGGATTGATGTCATGGACTATCAATAGGTGGAATAGATTTGTTGTGAAAATCTTTTCAAAATAAATGTGTGAGCAAAAGAGAGCCGTATGGCTCTTTTTTGCTGTTTCGATATATTGCAGACCAAGAGTTGTACTGTTTTGACCTTGTATGCAGGGAATAACTCTGTTAAGATAATAGCAAAAGAAGATATGCGGAAGTCAGAATGATATATATGTGGAAAATCGGTTATGATATAATGCTGTTTTGGATATTGGCAAGAGCTTCATGGTATGATTTGAAGTATAAACGAATTCCAGATCGATGCTGCATCTGGTTGGTCGGAATCGGGATGGTTAGGATAGTTGTCTGTCCAGAATGTATATGGAATATCTGTTTGGGGTTATTGGGAGCGGCAACAGTGAGTGTGCCGATGTTTCTTATTACTCTTGTTGTTCCGGGAGCTTTTGGTGGAGGCGATATAAAGTTGATGGCAGCTGCGGGTGTTGGACTTGGTCCGAAAGGTAGTCTGACCGGGTTGGTGATCGGAGTAACTGCAGCAGGATGTTACGGAGCTGCGGGTGTTCTTTTTCAATATCTCAGACTTAAAGACCAAATTATCTTGGGACCGTTTCTTAGTGCAGGGATTGGAATTGCGTATATACTTTTCTGACGGCAGCATATGGGTAGATAAAGCAGAAATACAGGAAGGAAATGAGAAAATGAAACAGGATACATCGGAAGTCATGAAAGATTCAGAAGCATTTCAAGTGCGTCTGATCGGAAGAGGTGTTATTGTAGGAATCGTTGGTGGTTTGATTGTTCTGGCTTACCGGATTGCATTGACGTATGCTTCAGCTTGGCTGAATGAAGTGATTGGATGGGCAGAAGGCAATGGTTTGAGAATGGGGCTATGGTTTCTCTGCCTTACGGCAATGGCAGTGATTATTGGTAAGCTAGTTACTTATGAACCAATGATTTCGGGGAGCGGGATTCCTCAGTTGGAAGGAGAGATGGCAGGAAAGTTGGAGCAGACGTGGTGGAAAGTAATTCCGGCTAAGTTCTTGGGAGGATTTCTTTCACTGCTCGGCGGATTATCTCTTGGTCGGGAGGGTCCGTCTATTCAGCTTGGTGCCATGAGCGGAAAGGGAATTGCACGGGTGCTGCAATGCGGTAGAACAGAAGAAAAATTTTTGATGACATGTGGAGCCAGTGCAGGACTTTCTGCTGCGTTTCATGCTCCGTTGGCAGGAGTTATGTTTTCGTTAGAAGAAGTACATAAGAATTTTTCGGCGGCAGTACTTGTTTCAGCAATGGCATCGTCTCTGACGGCTGATCTGATTGCCGGAAGTGTCATTGGAATTGAACCGGTATTTCAATTTGATATTGGAAATGTACTGCCGCACAGTTACTATTGGTTATTAATTCCGCTTGGTATGATTTTGGGCGCTATGGGAGTTTTCTATAATTGGTTTACCTTGATGATGCAAAAGTTGTACCAGAAACTGAAAAAGATTCCGGTGTGGGGAAAGTTGCTGATTCCGTTGGCGGCAGCTTGGATTTTGGCATTTACGATGCCGGAATTGCTTGGAAGTGGTCACAATCTGATTATAGGGCTGACGAGCCACCAATATACGCTTGGAGCTTTGCTGTTTTTGTTTCTGTTGAAATTTCTTTTTGCAGGATTAAGTTTTGGTTCCGGGGCTCCTGGAGGAATCTTCTTTCCGCTGCTTGTGCTTGGCTCACTGATCGGAGGAATTTTCGGTATGACGGGCGTCTCTTTCTTTGGAATGGATCTTGACTATGTGAATAATTTTGTGTTGCTTTCGATGGCGGGATATTTTACAGCCATTGTGCGGGCACCTCTGACTGGAATTATATTGATTTTTGAAATGACCGGAAGTTTAAGCCAGTTATTGTCTCTTTCTATTATATCGATCATTGCTTATGTGACGGCATCACTTCTGAAATCTGCTCCAATCTATGAGAGCCTTCTAGAACGTCTTCTGCAAAAACGCGGTGTAGAGCCGGAAGAGGATGAGCGGGGAAAGATACTTCAGGAGCAGGTTATTATGCTTGGTTCCGAATTGGAGAATCGAAGAATCCGGGAGATTGCGTGGCCGAAACATTGTCTTCTTGTGGCAGTGAAAAGAGGAGAGCGGGAACTTCTTCCGCATGGTGATACACTTTTAAAGGCAAGTGATATGATTGTGATTTTGACAAATGAAAAAAATGAGGCGGAAGTACACGATTATTTGGAACAGCTTTGTCGGGAAAAATTGCACTCAGAAGGGGAGAGCGGTTAATTTTGCTGTTCCATTTTAAGATAAGGTATGGTATACTTTTGCCAAACGGATAATGAAAATCTTAAGATAAGGAGTTATTACTTATGAAAAGAGTATTGTTAAAGTTAAGCGGAGAAGCGCTTGCAGGGGATAAAAAAACAGGATTTGATGAAGCTACTTGTATTGGAGTAGCGAATCAGGTAAAAGAGCTTGTGGACAGTGGAATTCAGGTTGCAATTGTTACAGGCGGAGGTAACTTCTGGAGAGGAAGAACAAGTGAGACAATTGACCGAGTGAAAGCAGACCAGATCGGAATGCTTGCAACTGTTATGAACTGTCTGTATGTATCTGAGATTTTCCGTCATGTAGGAATGCAGACAGAGATCTTTACACCGTTTGTCTGCGGTGCATTTACAACATTGTTTTCAAAAGATGCAGCAATTGCAGCTTTGGAAGCAGGAAAGGTAATTTTCTTTGCGGGAGGAACAGGACATCCGTATTTTTCTACAGATACAGGCGCAGTGCTCCATGCGATAGAGATTGAGGCAGATGCAATGCTGCTTGCTAAGGCAATCGACGGTATTTATGACAGTGATCCAAAGCTCAATCCAAAAGCAAAAAAATATGATGAAATTTCAATTGATGATGTGATTGCACAGGGACTTGCAGCGGTGGATATGACTGCTTCTATTTTGTGTAAAGAGAATCATATGCCGATGCTTGTATTTGGACTGAACGAAGAGAACAGTATCGTAGAGACTATGAAAGGAAGTTTTACAGGTACGAAAGTAACTGTGTAAAATAATAAAACCGGAGGAATAAGACATGAATGAAAGAGTAAAAGTATACGATGAAAAGATGCAGAAATCAATTCACAGTTTAGAAGGAGAACTGGCTACAATTCGCGCAGGACGTGCGAATCCACATGTATTAGACAGAATTGTTGTAGATTATTATGGAAGCCCGACACCAATCCAGCAAGTGGCCAATATATCCGTTCCGGAACCACGTATGATTCAGATTCAGCCGTGGGAGAAGAGTATGATCCGTGAAATTGAAAAGGCAATTCAGGTGTCTGACCTTGGAATTAATCCGACAAATGATGGAACATGTATTCGCTTGATTTTCCCGGAATTGACAGAAGAACGTCGTAAAGAACTTGCGAAGGATGTTAAAAAGAAGGGAGAGGCTGCTAAAGTTGCAGTTCGTAATATCCGTCGCGATGGAAATGATGCATTTAAGAAATTAAAAGGAAGTGAAGTTTCTGAAGATGAGATCAAAGGTTTGGAAGAAGAACTTCAGAAACTGACAGACAAGTATATTAAAGAAGTTGATAAGGCTGTAGAGGTAAAGACAAAAGAAGTTATGACAGTCTAGTGTGAACTGAGGCAGGGATAAGCGGAGGCGGTGACGCTTCTTGCTTATCCTTCTTGATTTACATGATGCAGCAACGAAAAAGGTTATTTTATATATCCTAAGTAGAGGAGGAAGGGTATGAAGATACCACAGCATGTTGCGATCATTCTTGATGGGAATGGACGTTGGGCAAAAAAGCGGGGAATGCCGCGCAATTACGGGCATGTACAGGGAAGTAAGAATGTAGAGAGAATTTGTGAAGATGCGTATAAAATGGGAATCAAATATTTGACAGTGTACGCATTTTCTACAGAGAACTGGAATCGTCCAAAGGATGAAGTAGATGCGCTGATGAAGCTTTTGAGAAATTATATGAAAACATGTTTGAAGACAGCTGAAAAAAATCGTATGAAAGTCAGAGTTATTGGAGATATCAGCCGTCTGGATGAAGATATCAGAAAGAGAATACTAGAACTGGAGAAGGCTTCTGAACATAATGACGGATTAAATTTTCAAATTGCGATCAATTATGGAAGCAGGGATGAAATGATCCGTGCTATGCGCGCTATGGCAAATGATGTGGAAGCAGGAACGCTTGCACCGGAAGCGATTAGTGAAAAGATATTCGAAAGTTATCTTGATACACATGATATTCCGGATCCGGATTTGCTTATCCGTACAAGCGGAGAACTTCGATTGTCGAATTATTTATTATGGCAGTTGGCTTATACAGAGTTTTATTTTACAGATGTTCCATGGCCGGATTTTACGAAAGAAGAATTGACAAAGGCTATCGAACAATATAATAGCAGAGATAGACGCTTTGGAGGCGTGAAGGAGGAATAACATGTTTAAGACAAGACTACTGAGCGGGATTCTTCTGATGATTATTGCACTTGTGACCGTGATCAGTGGGGGAGGTATTTTATTTGCGACACTTTTGATCATCAGTTTAATTGGAATGTCTGAGCTTTATAAAATCTTGGATGTGCATAATAAACTGCTCGGATGCGTAGGATATGTAGGAGCGATTCTTTATTACGGACTGCTCTGGTTTGGATATAATGAATGGATTATTTGCATGAGCATTGGATTTTTGATTCTCCTCATGGCGGTATATGTATTTTCTTATCCAAAATACCATGCGGATCAGGTTATGATGACATTTTTTGGATTATTTTATGTGGCAATGATGCTGTCTTATGTATATCAGGCGAGGGAACTGCCTCAGGGAGCATTTCTCGTATGGCTTGTATTTATCTGTTCCTGGGGATGTGACACATGTGCTTATTGCGTCGGTGTGTTGATTGGAAAGCATAAAATGGCACCAAAATTAAGTCCGAAGAAATCCATTGAGGGCGCAGTCGGAGGTGTAGCAGGGGCAGCGCTGATCGGAGCGCTCTATGCATTGGCCGTAAATCATTTTGCGCAAGTGGGCGCGCCTGTTGGAATGTATGCGGCGATCGGAGCAGTGGGAGGCCTGATTTCTATGGTAGGCGATCTGGCAGCATCAGCCATTAAGAGAAATCATAATATCAAAGATTATGGTAAATTGATTCCGGGACATGGAGGAATCCTGGATCGGTTTGATAGTGTGATTTTTACAGCACCGATTATTTACTATATGGCAGTGCTATTTATGAAATAGGGGATGGTATAAGATGAAGACAATAGCAATTCTTGGTTCGACTGGTTCCATCGGAACACAGACTTTAGAAGTTGTACGAGAGAATCAGGATATTCGAGTGGCAGCTCTTGCTGCCGGAAATAATATTACGCTGTTGGAGCAGCAGATCAGAGAATTTACACCAAAGACAGCGGCAGTCTGGACAGAAGAAAAAGCGAAAGAACTTCGGGAACGGGTGAAAGATCTTCCGGTAAAGATTGTATCTGGAATGGATGGTCTTTTGGAAATTTCAGCATTAGAAGAGACAGACATACTTGTGACAGCAATTGTGGGAATGATAGGAATCCGACCTACCATTGCTGCAATCTGTGCAGGAAAAGATATCGCACTTGCTAATAAAGAAACGCTTGTGACGGCAGGACATATCATTATGCCCCTTGCAAAGGAACATCAGGTATCAATTCTTCCGGTAGACAGCGAACACAGCGCTATTTTTCAATCATTGCAGGGAAATGAAAAGAATTCTATTAAGAAAATCCTTCTGACTGCTTCCGGCGGACCGTTTCGCGGTAGAAAGCGGGAAGAACTTGCAAACATTCAAGTGGAAGATGCATTAAAGCATCCGAATTGGGAAATGGGACGCAAGATTACCATTGATTCTTCTACAATGATCAATAAAGGTCTGGAAGTGATTGAAGCAAAATGGCTCTTTGATGTGGACTTTGATCAAATCCAGGTTGTAGTGCAGCCGCAGAGCGTGATTCATTCTATGGTAGAATATGAAGATGGAGCAGTCATTGCACAGCTAGGTACACCGGATATGAAGCTTCCGATCCAGTATGCGCTGTATTATCCAAAGCGCAGAAATTTACCTGGAGATCGGCTTGATTTCTGGAAGCTGACAGAGCTTACATTTGAACAGCCGGATCTGGAAACATTCTATGGACTGCGCCTTGCCTATGAAGCGGGAAGGGCAGGAGGAACAATGCCGACAGTATTCAATGCTGCCAACGAGCGTGCTGTCAGTCTGTTTCTTGATCGAAAGATAAAATATCTGGAGATTCCGGAAATCATTCATTACTGCATGGATGCACATAAACGAAAAGAAGCGCCGACGGTGGAAGAAATCCTGTCGGCGGAAGCAGAGACTTATGAACAAATAGAAAGCAGGTGGAGCTAGTTGGGAATTATACTGGCATTATTGCTGTTTGGCATTATCGTTATGTTTCACGAGCTGGGACATTTTCTGCTTGCCAAGAAAAACGGTATTAATGTTTCTGAATTTGCAATCGGAATGGGACCGACACTTGTCAGTACCAAGAAAAATGGCACAGTGTATTCATTGAAGCTTCTTCCGATTGGTGGGTTTTGTGCGATGGGAGAAGATGAAGAAGATACAAATGATGAAGGAAGCTTCAACAGTAAATCTGTCTGGGCAAGAATTTCAGTAATTGCTGCCGGACCGCTGTTTAATTTCCTTATGGCATTTGTGCTCTCTGTTATTCTTGTTGCATGGAATGGATGTGATGTTCCGGTGGTAGCAGATGTCATTGATGGTCTTTCAGCACAGGAACAGGGAATTCAGGCGGGGGATAAGATTGTAAGACTGAATGATAAGCGAATCCATCTCTCGCGGGAAATCACACTCTTTAACCAGATGAATAAAGATAAGACAGTTGAAGTAGAATTTGAGAGAGAGGGTAAGAAGCATACTGTTATGATTGAACGGACATATGATGAAGAGTCCGGGGGATACCTTATGGGAATCATGCGTTCGAATCAGTATGAAAAAGCAAATGTGCTTACTTCTCTCCAATACGGTGTCTATGAAGTCAAGTATTGGATTGACTCGGTTATTGACAGTTTGAAAATGCTTGTAACTGGAGCAATCGGTCTGGATCAGCTGTCAGGCCCGGTCGGTGTTGTAGACTTTGTAGATGACTCTTATCAGGAAACGAAAGAATATGGGATATCGGCAGTTGTGATTACTTTTATGAATATTGCAATTTTGTTGAGTGCTAACTTGGGAGTAATGAATCTCCTTCCGATTCCTGCGATGGATGGTGGAAGACTTGTATTTTTGATTCTTGAGGCAATCCGAGGAAAACGGATTCCGCCGGAGAAAGAAGGAATGGTACATTTCGCAGGATTTGTGGCATTGATGCTTCTAATGGTTTTTGTGCTTTTCAATGACTTGAAACACGTGTTTATGTAGAGGGAGATACGAAAAAATGCTGACAATTTTTATCGGAATTTTCAGGACAAATACGATCTAATCAATTGGTATTTTGATAAAATTTTGTTGGAATCTTTTGAATATATGGGAGAGGGAAGGACAATTTATGAAGGGCTTCTAAATAAGTTTTCTTTCATCAGTAAGGAAAAACTGTTTTTTAAAGCAGCTTTTAAAAATGATGCTCAGAACTGCTTATTGACGGCTCAGTAGGTGCTTGGAAAGATAAAAGGTACGCCGGAGATGACAGAAAAGCATCTATTAATGCAGTACAGCAGTTGTCTGTTGATGTTGGAATTCCGACAAAACTGGAAGCACTGAAAGAAGAAGATTTGCAGTTCCTGGCAGAATCTGCGCATGCAGATGCATGTGCTCCGGGTAATCCTAAAGATGCAAGTATAGAAGATCTGAAAGCATTGTTTAGAAAAGTAATGTAGATATAAAATTGATATGCAGAAGAGGGCAGGAGAACTGTCCTCTTTTTTTAAGAAATTTTGCGAAATTCTATCTTGGGATTGACAAGTATAGTATAATGGTTACAAAATGTTATTCGTAAAAATAGTTGCTGAGAAGCAGATATGACATTGACATGAAGTGAGGAAACCATATGAAAAAGATACTGATTATTGAAGATGACAAAAGTCTTCAGAAGGAACTCTATACATTGCTGATAAACAGTGGCTATGAGGCTGAAATTGTTACTGTATTTGAAAAAGTAGTATCGCAGATCACTGGAACAGATGCAGATCTTGTGCTTCTGGATATTAAGATTCCCGGAATGACAGGAGATTTTATCCTGCGGGAAGTGCGTAAGACATCACAGATTCCGGTGATTATGGTAACGAGCAAGAATTCAGATATGGATGAAGTGTTATGCATGAGTTATGGAGCAGATGACTATATTACAAAGCCTTATCATCCGGCATTGCTTCTTCTGCATATCGAAGCAGTACTAAAGCGGACAGGGGAAACGAGCGGACAGATGCAGGCATACCGTGGGCTTCAGATCTGTCCGGCAAAAAGCTGCCTTGTGCAAGGCGAGGAAGAGATTCTGCTGTCAAAGAATGAATTCGGGATTTTCAGCTATCTTTTAGAGCATGTGGGAGAGATTGTAACCCGGGAAGAGATTATGAGTTATCTTTGGGATAACGAGAAATTTGTAGATGATAATACTTTGACTGTTAATATTACGCGCCTTCGCAGAAAGCTGGAAGAGGCAGGTCTGCATGATGTAATTGAAACAAGAAGAGGACAGGGGTATATCTTATTATGACATGGAATCGGTATTGCCGTGGGAAATTTGTTCCCGCATTGATTTTTATTACAGCAGATATTCTGGCCGCTTATTTGCTTTTTGGACTGCGTATCAACCGGCAAGTCAGTATGTTACTTCTCGGAGTAATGATTGGGAGTCAGGTGCTGGCAGTTTGCTTTGATTATTGGAAAAAGAAACGATTTTACGACAGCGTTTTTCGAAAACTTGAAAAGCTCGATCAGAAATATCTTCTGCCGGAGCTTTTGGAACATCCGGATTTTGGCGAGGGAGAGGTGCTGACAGAGGTTTTGTATGAGACTGACCGGGCAATGCATGAGTATTTGCGTCAGTACCGGGATGAAATGAAAGAATTACAAGATTATATGGAACTTTGGGTTCATGAAATCAAACTGCCGATCGCAAGTCTTGTTTTAATGCTGCATAATGATAACCTGTTGTCAGGAGAGAAAGTAAAGGCACAAGTAAAGAGGATTGAATGTGCAGTAGAGCAAATCCTATATTATACACGGGGGCAGAATACGGAGAAAGATTATCTGATTAAAACGTATTCACTGGAACAGATTATCGGAAGAGTCCTGCAGTCAGAAAAGGAAGCAATTCTGGGACAACAGATTCATCTAAAGTTGGAAGGATTAAAATGTCGAGTGCAGACGGACAGCAAGTGGATGGAGTTTATTGTGCGGCAAATTTTGAATAATAGTTTAAAATACTTAAAAGGAAAAGAGGACGAAATCTGTATTACTGGGCGTGAAGAAGAGGACTGTACAATACTTTCTCTATGGGACAACGGAATTGGAATAGAGGAAAGTGAACTTTCTCGTGTGTTTGAGAAATCTTTCACCGGTGAAAATGGAAGACGCGTTCAGTCGTCTACAGGAATGGGACTATATCTATGTAAAAAACTTTGCGGGAAGCTGGGACATGATATTTTGATCCATTCTGTGAAAAATAGTTATACAGAAGTTGAAATACGATTTTGGAAACACGAGTTCTACCAGGTGTTGGAAGATGACGGAAAGCTTACAAAACTGTAAGGTTCTGTTATAGAAATCGATGGATGGAATCCACCTGTTTCGCTATACTCACAAGTGTAAGAAAAGAACAGGAAAGGAGACGAATACACATGGCAGAAATGTTGCGAGTGGAAGAAGTAGAAAAATATTATGGAAATAAGTCAAATTTAACGAAAGCGATTGATAAAATTTCATTAAGCGTAGATAAGGGGGAATTTGCGGCAATTATGGGACCAAGCGGATCCGGAAAAACAACACTGTTAAATATGATTGCAACGATTGATAAGGTAACGGCAGGACATATTTATCTTAGCGGAACAGATATTACAAAGATTCGTGGAGAGGCTATGAACCGGTTTCGGAGGGAGATGCTGGGATTCATTTTTCAGGATTTTAATTTACTGGATACGCTTACTATTTATGAAAATATCGCACTGGCGCTGCAGATTCAGAAGGTAAAACCGGAAGAAATTGACCGAAGAGTAGTAGAAACTGCGCACCTTATGAATCTGGAACAGATTTTGAATAAATATCCATATCAGGTTTCCGGTGGAGAGAAACAGAGGACTGCATCTGCACGGGCAATCATTACTCGCCCGAAATTGATTCTGGCAGACGAACCGACAGGCGCTCTTGATTCTAAAAATGCGAAAAATCTAATGGAGCATCTGTTAGAGATGAACAAAAAGCGTGAGGCAACAATCCTCATGGTCACACATGATGCGTTTACTGCAAGTTATGCAGACCGGGTGATCTTTATTAAGGATGGAAAACTTTACAGCGAAATCCGCAAAGGAAATGGCGGTCGCAAAGCTTTTTTTGATAAAATCATTGATATGATGAGTCTATTGGGAGGCGATTTTAATGATGTTATTTAGCCTTTCCATAAAAAACATGAAAAAGAGCATAAAAGATTACGGAATTTATTTTTTTACACTTGTAATTGGCGTTGCAATCTTTTATGTGTTTAATTCGCTGGAGACGCAGACAGTAATGGAGCAGCTGAGCGAATCTACAAAATCTATTATTATATTAATGACACGAACACTGGAAATTGTAAGTGTGTTTGTGGCAGCAGTGCTTGGATTCCTTATGGTATATGCAAATCGATTTTTAATCCGCAGGCGAAAGAAAGAATTCGGTGTATATCTGCTCCTCGGTATGGGGAAAGGTGCAGTGTCCAGAATTTTATTTTTTGAAACAGTATTTATTGGAGTTATATCACTGGCAATCGGTCTTTGTATTGGGGTGTTTGGGGCTCAGCTTGCATCGATTGCAGTGGCAAATATGTTTCAGGTGGACATGAGTCGTTTTACCTTTACATTTTCTCCGGATGCTTTTGGGAAAACAATTTTATACTTTAGCATCATGTATGTGATTGTTATGATATTCAATACCGTATCTGTACGAAGGAGCAGACCGATTGAACTGCTGCAGTCGGGCAGGAAAAATGAAGAGCTGAAAATGAAAAATACAACCATCTGTACGATTGTATTTCTGATAGCGGTACTTGTTCTCGGACACGCATACTGGCAAGTAACCGGAGGCATAGAAGAGATGCAGTATGCAGATGCGCTCATAACTCCGATCTTGGAAGGAATTGTGGCTACATTTCTTATCTTCTGGTCTCTTTCCGGACTGCTGCTGAAATTTGTTATGAATACAAAAGGAATTTATTTTCGGGCGCTTCATTCTTTTACACTGCGTCAGCTTCACAGTAAGATACATACAATGGTATTTTCGATGACCGTAACCTGTCTTATGCTGTTTTTAACGATCTGCGTACTGTCAGCAGGATTAGCGCTGAATGAGACGGCAAAACGGGAAGTGGAAGAGAATGTCCCGAAAGATATTCAGATTACAGCGCCGGGAGAGGATGTAGAGACAAAAATCCAGGAAGCAGGAGCAGATCTGGCGCTCCTGGAAGCGCCGACAACGATTCGGATTTATGAAAACGGACTGACGATGGGAGATACGCTCAGCGCTTCTGTAAAAAAGGAATTTCCGATGTTGGCATACGGAACAAAAGAGGAATTTGTTCCACTTAGTGAATACAATCGCCTGGCTGAACAGACAGGACAGACGACTTATGAACTGGAAGAGAATCAGTATGTGCTTCTGGCAAGTTTTGAACAGATGGCAGAAGTGCGAAACCGCTCTCTTCAGGAAGGAGTTCCGGTTACAATCGACGGGAAAGTGTACGAACCAAAGTATGACGCTTGTCAGAATGGATATGTATACATGACCGGAAGCCGGATCAATACAGGAATTTACATTGTTCCCGATGATGCTGTAAAACAGATGACCTGTGTGTTTAGCACATTAACGGCAGATTATAATGTGCCGCAGAAAGAAAAGAAGGAGACAGAAAAAGCGTTTTTAGATAAGCTGTATGCAGTAAATGAAGTTGTTGAGAAAAACGCATTGAGTCAGCTGGAAACGACAACGGATGCTGCCTATATTTTTGAAATCAGTACGAAAATTATCCATATGGAGAGCAGTGCAGGTCTTGGGACAATTGTGACATTTATCGGTATTTATCTGGGAATTATCTTTCTGATTTCCAGTGCAGCAGTGTTGGCGCTCAAAGAATTATCCGACCACCTGGATAACAAAGTACGGTATGAGATGCTTCGAAAGATTGGAGTGGATGAGAAGATGATTCATCATTCCATGCTGCAGCAGACAGCGATATTTTTCGGTCTTCCCCTGCTTCTGGCAATGATTCATTCGGTATTTGGAATTCAGTTTGCACAATTTCTGCTTGGAACGGTGGGATATGTGAATATGGGCTCCTCTCTGTTTCCGACAGCAGGAGTGATTGTATTGATTTACGGAGGGTATTTTCTGATTACTTATATGACAGAGAAACGAGTGATGCGGGAAGATTAAACAAGGAGTGGAGAAAACAATATGACAACAATTAAGGATATTGCAAAAGCGGCCGGAGTCAGTGTCACAACAGTTTCCAATGTGATTCACGGCAATGCAGGGAGAGTTTCTCCGGCAACTATTGAAAAGATTCAACAGATTATGAAGGAAATGCATTACATTCCGAATATGGGAGCCAGACTGCTTGTGCGAAATCAATCGAAAATTATAGGGGTGATTATCCACGGTTACCGGGAAGCGAAAGACGGAACATTTCACAGTCCGTTCACAGCCGAGATAATAGGGGCAATGGAAAGGGAAATCCGTTTGAATGGTTATTACATGATGCTGTATGCTTCGGATTCTCCGGAAGAAATTAAAAATCTTGTGGCAAACTGGAATGTGGACGGCATCATTACCGTCGGACTGGGAATGGATTTTTGTGATTTGCTGAAAGAATGGCTGCAGATTCCGGTTGTGTTTACCGATTGTTTTTTCCATGAAAAACAGTATGTCAATGTTGGAACCGAGGATGAAGAAGGAGGATATCTGGCAGCAAAATATCTTCTGGAGCATGGCCACTGCCGCATTGGATTTGCAACGGAACATCGGATTACAGAAAGGGAAGCCGATCGATGTGCGGATGAACTTCGTCTGCATGGGTTTCGCAGGGCGTGCATGGAGAAAGGGCTTATGTGGAGTGAGCAGATGGTCGTATTTGGAGAAGATTTGAAGCGGCTGAGAAATTTTACCGGAATTGTTGTCAGTTCGGACTATTATGCCCTTGCACTGATGGACATGCTTCGGCATAGAGGCGTTAAGATTCCGGAAGAACTGTCAATCATTGGGTTTGATGATATTTTAATGTCTCATTTTTCTTCGCCGCGTCTTACAACAATTCATCAGGGAGTTCCGGAAAAAGGAATTCTGGCGGTACAGCAGCTGCTGCGGCAGATTCGCGGTGAAATAGTCGAAGAAAAAGATATCAGACTGCCTGTGCGGATTGTAGAGAGGGAATCTGTGAAAACACTTATTGACAGTTCAAAACGAGTGTGATAAAACAATAGCAGAAAGAAAATATGCGGGCTTTTTTGAAAGAGCCTGCATATTTTTACAAAACAAGTTTAACGTAAAACCTATAACTGATAAAATCAGAATGAAGGAGAAGAAAACGATGGAAAAGACATGGTGGAAAGAAGCGGTAGTATATCAGATTTATCCGCGCAGTTTCTGTGACAGCAATGGAGACGGGATTGGTGACTTGAATGGTATTACATCTAAAATGGATTATTTAAAGGAATTGGGAATTGATGTAATCTGGCTTTCTCCGGTGTACGAATCTCCAAATGATGACAATGGGTACGACATTAGCAATTACCGGGGAATCATGAAAGAATTCGGGACAATGGAAGACTTTGACCGGATGCTGGCAGCGGCGCATGAGCGTGGAATCCGGATTGTGATGGATCTTGTTGTAAATCATACCTCTGATGAACATCCGTGGTTTGTAGAAAGCCGCAAGTCGAAAGAGAATCCATATCGGGATTATTACTTTTGGAGGGAAGGTAAGGACGGAAAAGAACCGAACAACTGGGGTTCCTGTTTCAGCGGATCCGCCTGGGAGTATGATAAAACAACAGATATGTATTATCTGCATTTATTCTCCAAAAAGCAGCCGGATCTGAACTGGGACAATCCGAAGGTGCGGGATGCAGTATTTGATATGATGGACTGGTGGTGTCAGAAGGGAATTGACGGTTTCCGAATGGACGTAATCAGCATGATTTCGAAAGTGCCGGGACTTCCGGATGGACCGAAAGCTCCGGGAGCTCTTTACGGCAGTTACGGACCTTACAGTGTCCACGGACCGCATGTACATGAATATTTGCAGGAGATGAATCGGCGGGTGCTGTCCAAATATGATCTTTTGACTGTCGGAGAATGTGCGGGAGCAACGGTAGAACAGGCAGCAAAATATGCATCCCTGGACGGAAAAGAGCTAAATATGGTCTTTCAGTTTGAACATACAGGTCTATCTTCCAATGGACCGCTTGGGAAATGGACAGACAAAAAGATCGATCTGCGGGAACTGAAAGAGGTAATG
>JAGZJD010000076.1 GCA_018365895.1 Lachnospiraceae bacterium
AGGAGTCCTTACTTACAGCCAGTATGCCTTCGTAAAGGCATACCTGGATCAGAAGACAGACAACTGGATCAAAGCGCATATCCAGATGTTTGAATTCTTTGGCGGCGTTACACCGATGCTTATTCCTGATAACTGTTCTACAGCAGTGAATCATTCGAAAAGCGACTGGTATACAACCGCACTGAATGCTACTTACCATGAGATGGCAGAACATTATAACATCGCCATTATTCCGGCAAGAGTCCGGAAGCCCAAGGATTATCGGCGAAAAAATGTTATCGGCAATTCTATGAAAGATTCTCAAAATACGCCGATAATTCGATATCTATAGAGATATTCTTGCTGATAATGTTTTTCTTTACGCCCTCAATTGCTATCCTGATATTGACCACAGGATTTACCTGTGGCAGAAAGGAGCATTGAGATGAATCAGTTAAAAGAAGTAGTAAATGCTGTCCTTGAGCAGCAAAAGTTGCAGCTTGCCCCCTCAACATACGATGCGCGGAAAAATTATCTGAAACATCTGGTCGAGTATGGTGATTATCTGGGTATCCAAGTACCTTGTCAGGAACTATATGATGCCTATGTTGCCCGTGCAGTGACACCAGATCTCCGCTTTCAGCTTTTGCATGCGGTCCGTCTGGTAGACAAAGAAGCCGGAACAAAAGCTCTTACACCGGAAGGAAAGCTCTATAATGAGCCGAAGCTTCCTTCCTCCAGTGAATCAGAGGAAGTTTTCCGAAATATATCCTTTCCAATCAGTGATGGCAGGATTGATATGGGGCATCTGATTCGCCGGGCTGAAAGTGAAATGGCCTATCTCCATCTTTCCGCATCTACCAGATGGCAGTACATGCAAGCATGGCGGGAGTTATATACATTTCTCTATCTTTCCCGGAGCACCGTATTCACGAGGGAATCCTGTAATGCTTTTGTCGAAGATACCACCCAAAAGCATCTGGACGGCTCTTTGAATGAATGGAAAAGAAAAATCCGACGCCGTTCTGTCTGTGTACTGCTTGAAGTAGCAGATACCGGCTGTTTTCAATGGAAGCTGTTTCTTTCCAAGAAAACATGCTGCTCTGATGACACCCTGGAAGCTCTTCGCCAGCAGTATCTTACGTTTCTGCGGACCAGGAACTTTGAAAAGAAAACCATTGCTCTTTATGACTATGCATTCAGATCTTTCATCGAAGGGACAGGAGTAACTGACGTTAGCGGCCTACGTAAACTACAGACTTCGCAGATTCAATCCCTGCTGGTCTTTCTGTCAGAACGACTTTGTCTGAACAGCCGAGGAACTGTTTTCCCGATTATACGGCAGATCCTGTCTTATCTGTATGCAGCCGGCTTTATCCCTATGGATTTTTCGGGAATGATACTGACTCCCGCATATAAAAAAACACATTTAAGGCCATATATAACTGCTCTGGACGAAAAAAAGCTTTTTCGTGCAATGGAGGAGGCACCGCTTCGTACCAAAGCAATGATGCGGCTGGGGCTCCGGCTCGGATTGCGTGATATTGATATCTGTTGTCTCCGCTTCAGCCAGATTGACTGGAAAAACGATCAGATCATACTGGAACAGGAAAAAACCGGTGTGACCATGTGCCTTCCGCTGCTTGAGGATGTTGGGAATGCCATTATGGATTATATCTTGAACGAACGACCTGCAGAAGCAGAAAAGAATCCATATGTTTTCGTGCGAAGGCAGGCGCCTTATAAAAAGCTTGAGTCCATGTACATGGTATGCTCCAAACTGTTTAAAAAAGCAGAAATTCAGACCGTCAACAGGAACAGCCGCGGAGTACATGTCTGCCGGTATACGCTAACGCACAAACTTCTTTTAAACAAGATACCGCATCAGGTAATCACAGATGCCCTTGGTCATGTTTCCAAAGAATCAGACAAGCCATATCTGTCAATGGAAGAACAGATGTTAAAGGAATGTCCGCTTGATTTCTCCCTGGTCGGGCAGAAATACTGGGAAGAAGGTGATGACTTTGTCTGATCCTGTTTTTCGTAGTAAACTTCGGGATGATCTTGAAGCCTTCATCTCCCAGAAAAGAGCATCTGGATACCCTTATCATACTTCATCAAAAGTATTGGGCTATCTTGACACCATGATTGCAGAGGATTATCCGGACTGCAGTACCCTGTCCAAAGAAATCTGTGATGCGTGGATCAGGAAATGTTCCGTACTGCATCAGAACACCTTGCTCAGACGGGTGACTCCTGTCCGCCAGTTCGCCAAATACCTTGTAGGAACTGGAAAGTCCGCATATATCATTCCCAGCGGGATACCAAGAAAACAGATACGGTATGATGCTCATATTTTTACAGAAGCAGAGTTAAAGGCCTTCTTTACTTCCATTGATGCCTGTAAAAAATCACATTTTTCACCTTTACGCTGCTATGTGATACCGGTCATCTTCCGGCTTATTTATACCTGCGGCCTTAGAGCCTCGGAAGCCAGGCTTTTACGCACCGATGATATCGATCTTTCTACCGGAAAGATTTTTATCCGGGAATCCAAAGGATGGGAAGCCCGTATTGTTTTCGTCAGCGATGACATGCTGGATCTGCTATGTCGATATGACCGTATCATCAGAGATACATACCCTGACAGGACAGCATTCTTTCCGAATCAATCTGGAGACTATTACAGTAAATCTACTCTGGATGAATGGTTCCATGAATTCTGGGATAAGCTTCCAGAAGCAGCCGTAACCAAAGGCAATCCTCCAAGGGTCCATGATTTTCGCCATTCTTACTGTGTTTACAGGCTGAACCAATGGGTTAGAGAACATGCGGATCTGAATGCTTTATATCCTTATCTGAGTGAATTTATGGGACACTCAAGCTTTGCAGACACGGATTATTATCTTACACTGGCTGAGCCATTCTACTCTGAGTTTGAATCGCGTATGTACTCCGTAAATGCTTCTATACTACCGGAGGTGCCGCATGAAGATTAAAAAATCAGAACTTTACTTTTATGAACTTCTCCGGGACTTCTTGCATAAATATCTGATCATACAGCGGAAGTTCACGGAGGCAACGGTTAAAAACTATACAGACTCGCTGGATCAATACCGTCAATACCTGCGCTCACAGAAAGAAATCCCGTTTGATAAAGTTGGGTTTTACTGCTTTACAAAAGAAATGGTTTATGACTTCTGCATCTGGTTAAGAGACAGCGAGTCAAAATCGATCAATACAATAAATCTCCGGCTTTCAGCAATCAAGTCATTTCTACGTTACTGCAGTGAAGAAGATGCTACGTTATCAGAACTCTATCTGAAAGTGAAATTAATCCGCCGCTTCAAGGGAAAAACAGATCCGAAGCTTGAATACCTGAGACCTGAACAACTGGAATCTATCTTCTCCTGGCCGGATACAGCAACACGGAATGGACGCCGTAATCAGTACTTGATGATCCATGCTTATGAAACCGGGGGCAGGATTGAAGAACTGGTCAATATGAGGCTGGAAGATATCATCCGCAACGGAGCAAGTGTGCAGATTCGGCTCCATGGAAAAGGGAATAAGACCCGGTATAATCCTCTTCCAACAGAAGTCCTGCCACATCTGGATGCTTACCTTAATGAATTTCATCCAGGCAGAAATAATCAGGATTATCTTTTTTATACGATCCATAATGGTCAGCATACGAAAATGGCTCCCAGAACAGTGAATTCTTTTCTTGCGTCCTATGCAAAAGAACTGCACAAGGTCGATCCATCTTTTCCGGAGGGACTCCACTGTCATGTTTTCCGGCATAGCATAGGAATGGCAATGTTCAAAGCTGGGATACCGCTACCTTATATCAAGGACTTTCTGGGGCATTCATCAATTGATTCAACATCGATCTACGCCCATGCAGACAATGAGACAATGGCCGCCGCTCTTCGCTCTGTAGATCAGGAAGCACTGCCTGTAAAGGGCTCTGACGGCAATGTTGTATCTTATCCGGAGAAGAAATGGAAAGGAAAAGAAGAATATCTGCTCCATTTCTGCGGACTGGATTAAATAATTATCGGCAATCAAAAACAGCAGCTCAGCCTGAAAATACGATTATAGCGCTTATTCAGGCTGAGATTGCCGATAACATTTTTTCGCCGATAATCATCGGGAGCCTTCGGGCGGGCAGGAATGATAGCCGTGTCATAGTAATCTGCCATCTCCTGATAAGTCCTGGGGATGCTCGTTTCATAGAGGGTGTTTTTGGTAACACCTGCCTTGAGGTTATCCGGCACCAGAAGGAGTGTCATTCCGCCAAAGTATTCATAGGCATGTATATGGCAGAGGATAAAGATCTCTGATTTCATATTCCGGCAGAGTTCCGCATACACAAATCTGCTACAGGACAATGCGCCTACAAAAAGATATGCAGGAGTGACCTCGCCAGTGATACTGTCATGGATATCAACATTGGCTCCAGCCCATTTAACCTCAAAGGTCTCGCCCGGCTTTCTGGAGATCTGCAAGGTCGCTTTGATGACCTTGGCCCACTTACGGTAAAGATCCCCAAACTGTGTACTCATGTAGAGGCGTCCGCCTGCCCCATCTGCCTCTGCACAATACTCTGTCCAGAGCAGGCTAAGAGTAACCGGCTCTAAATCAGCGGCAAGGTGGCTCAGTTAGAGTGTGCAGCGTGCTCTTAGTGACCGCTATTTACAACAGGTTTCTGGCATTTTTTCTTGAAAAGTGCTACATTTGTGCTATTTGTGAGTGTATTAGAAAAAATTTTATGATCTGAAAAAAATAATTGACACAGGAGGTTGTGTGCAGTATATTTTAATAAAACTTACAAGGAGACTATAAAAATGAATCAGAACTTACATTTCAGACGTTATATGTACATGTATTATAGACATACTGCGTTATAAGCTTTGCAAGGTTGGTGCATTGGCTTATAGCCGGTAGGTCTATTCGTCTAGTGCATAAAACCAGAAATGTAAGTGACTTTTTTATATGTATTGCATCTTAAATTGGATTTATCGCACTGGACAATGAATGTTTGGTGCGATTTTTTTGCGTGAAGGAGGTGCATGGAATGAAAGATCTGATCGAATTGAAACTGGTCACAGAAGAGGAAGCGGAATCTCTGCATAGACTGCAGGTAGAAGCTTTTATGCCATTATATGAAAAATACCAAGATGATGATACAAGCCCGGCGAAAGAAAGTATTGAAAGAGTAACTGAGAAGATTATTGAGGAGAATTCAGATTTCTATTTCATTCTGTTTCATGAAGAAAAAGTTGGAGGTGTGAGAGTCCGATGGCATCAGGGCAAAAAAGTATATGAAAATATTAATTGGATATCGCCTCTTTTCATAATTCCCAAATTTCAAAAGAAAGGAATTGCGAGCAAGGTGATAGAACAATTATTTGGTATTTATCCAAACACAATCGAATGGCGATTAGATACGATAAAACAGGAAACGCACAATTGTCATTTGTATGAAAAATATGGCTTTGTCAGAACTGGAGAAGATATAGTGATTAACGACAAGATAACATTGGTTCATTATGTAAAAAACTGCAATAGGACGTCATTATAGATTGAAAAATTTAAGGAGGTATCGAATACAATGATAACAGACGCATTTGATAAATCAGAGGTATTGTTTGGACCAAAAGATTTTTATGGAGAGCAAAAGCATTTATGTGAAAAGTGTATTATTGTCTTTTCGGAAGTGATATTTAAATATATGCTTGAAACATTTGCACATGAAGAAGCAGGAGTCATACGATGTTGTAATGGAATAACGACGGTATACATTTTTGAAATAGCTGGAACGAAAATTGCAGGATATTTAAGTCATATTGGCTCTGCACTGGCTGGAAGCGATGTGATAGATGTAAATTGGCTTACTGGTGCCAACAAGTTTATCATGTTTGGTTCCGCTGGTTCTCTGGACAAAGATGTAACGAGTGGAAAGTTTGTCATTCCAACGGCAAGTTATCGAGAGGAGGGAATGAGTTATAATTACGCTGCACCGGAAGATTACATAGAGATTAAGAATTCAAAAATAGTTAAAGTAATCTTTGACGAATTGAATCTTCCCAGTGTGACGGGTAAGGTTTGGACAACAGATGCAATGTACAGAGAAACAAAAGCCAAGCTTGAAGCAAGAAAAAATGAGGGCTGTTTAGCTGTAGAAATGGAACTTGCGGGTGTTCAGGCAGTATGTGATTTTTATGGATGGGAGTTATATGATTTTCTCGTTACGGGTGATGTACTTGATCAGGCAGTTTACGATGTTTCAGAACTTGCAAATGCAAACCATGATATGAACAAATTGTATATTGCTATCGAGATAGCAAAGAGAATTTAAAGAGCAAGGTAAATAAAAAAGAGCTATTTGGCAGTTGCAAAACGGGCAGTAGAGTGTATTGAGGAACAGGATGTAATTTATATTACAACATCATCGGTAAGATATTATATGGCTATGAATTTACCCGATCCTCTGAAGATAACCGTTTTGACAAATTCCGTTACAATAGCAGAAGTTGTGAGAAAAAAGAAACCATTTCAGTTCTTCTTTTAGGAGGAGAAATGATAAAGCATTTTTATCTCATTCGGCGTTATCTGTGGAATTTGGGGCATCTATACATAACAGTGCGGGTGTAGCGTTTGGAAAAGCAGTTATGGAGAGTAGTACTATAAATATAGGGTTATATCCCTCTGAAAAAAATGGGGAAATCATCCATCCACTCTGTATGTAAAATAGAGGACTATGATTTGCTGATAACGGATAGAAATGTTTCTGAAGATTTTTTGTCTCAAATGGATGATATGAAGATCAATTATATTTTGGCAGAGTTGGGAGAGTGAAAATGTATTGCATATTAGTTACCGGAATTCCTGCAGCGGGGAAGAGTACAATGGCAGCCTTTTTAGCGGAATATTTTGGTCTGCCGGTTATTTCAAAAGATAGAATTAAAGAACTAATGTATGATAGTATAGGGTTTCGTTCCAGAGAGGAAAAAGTTAAATTGGGCATTGCCAGTATGAATATTATGTATTATATGGCGACTCAGTTAATGAAAAGTAATCAGCCATTTATACTGGAAAATAATTTTGAAAAAATATCAAGAGAACCGCTTCTGGAAATTCTTGAAAAATATTCCTATACAGCGATCACTGTAAGGTTGACAGGAAATTACTCTAAAATATATGAGCGTTTTGTAGAGAGGAATAACAGTCCGGACAGACATCGAGGTCATATTGTAAATGACAGCTATCCCGAAAAAACTCCGGATAGATTTGTGAAGCCTATATCATATGAGAACTTTGTAAATGGGATTATTGATAGGGGAATGGATAGCTTTGCGGCAAATGGTCCGCAGATTGTGATAGACACAACAGATTTTAATAAAGTGCATTTAGAAACACTGATAAAAAAGATAAATGATTATAGAGAGGAAATTAGTATATGAAATGAATGATTCGATTTCTGAGGCATTTGCTCAACTATAGTATTCATACGTATGCCTTACCATGATGATTGTATATTGACAAAATTCTATCATCAGCATATAATAATGATAGGAAAAATAAAAAATCATATCATTTAATCCGCGGAGGATATAGTATTGAACATAGAGAAAAAACATAGAACAGTACATTTCTGAGGTGAAAGAGGCTGTTGAGAATGGAAGATATCGAATTGCCCGGAATGACAGAAGACAGGATAACGTTAACCTCTTTCTGGATTACGTGATTAATGAAGCGAAAGCAAAAGAGATCATATTGAGTCTTACTGCAATGGATTTTTCAGAGATTCTGCAGAATGAGCATCAAGGGTATGAACATGAAAAATTATATGTATTTGGTAAGGATGTGCTTCTTTTAGAGAGGAATGGAACAGAAGAGAAGTGTGTAAAATGGAGGTGGCAATTATGGCAGAAATGGGAAGAAGGGACTTTTGTATAGAATGCAGAAAGGAAACCGAATACTTTTTGCAGAAAAAAGACATTGTAAAAACGATAAAAGATAAAGAATATACATTTGGAATCACAGTAGCCGTCTGTGCAGTGTGTGGTGAAGAAATGAGCATTCCTGGACTTATTGATAAGAATATTCAGGAGGTTGATGAACAATACAGAGTTGCGGAAGGACTTGTATCCATTGAAGATATTGAAAAACTTATGAAAATCTATAAGATTGGAAAGGCACCGTTGTCGCTGGCTCTTGGATTTGGAGAGGTGACGATACCGAGATATTTGGAAGGACAGATTCCGTCTAGAGAATATTCGGATATTATGAGGTCGGCGCTGGCATCGCCAGTATATATGAAGCAAAAGCTTAGAGAAAATCGCGGAAAGCTTACGGATGCGGCGTATAAAAAGGCAATGGCTGCTGCGGACAGTTTGGAGAGCCTTTTTTCTGTATCGGATAAGATGCTTAGGGTAATTGCCTATGTGTTTGAGAGGCTGGAGGAAGTGACTCCGCTTATGCTGCAGAAGCTCCTTTACTTTATCCAGGGTATTTACTCTGCTTTGTACGGCAGACCACTCTTTAAAGAGGATTGCAGGGCATGGATTCATGGTCCTGTTTATCCGGAGGTTTATGAATTGTTTAGGGATTTCAAATATAATCCGATAGACGATGCACGTTTTGCGCTGTTGGAGGGAACAGCAGATGCGCTGACGGACAATGAAAAGAGCGTTATTGATCTTATCGTGAATACTTTCGGTATGTACGGTGGAAAGGTATTGGAGCGGATTACACATAATGAGACTCCATGGAAGGAAGCCAGGAAGGGATATGGCGACAGTATTCCTTCGAGCGAACCTTTACCTAAGGAACATATCATGAAATACTACGTGGAGATGAACAAAAAATATGGGATGGGTACAGAGGAAGGCCTGCGGACTTATATACATGATATGTTAGATAAGGCATCATAAGTCAACATTTATGAAGGTAACGATGTCTTTCGTATAGAAAAAGAGTTCATCCAGTAAATCAGCAAAGAGCAAAGCAGGAACAACGCTTGCTAATCATAAAGCAAAGTATCATAATAAAGAGTATGATGTGGAGCGGAGGATTGCTCACCGCAAGGCTCAGAAGAGTACTTATTCTTCTGAGCCTTATTTGTCAGTTACAGTAGAAATTATAAAAAAGCTATTATAAAATATGGCACAGATGGAAGCATAAATTAAGAGAGTATGAAATGAGGTTGTCATATGAGAAGTCCTGTCGAAAATATTAGTATACTACAAAATCAGTTGAATGAGCTTCAGTTGGAAAATCAGATATTAAAAAATATTCTGGATCGTTCCGGTATTCCCTACCTTCAGGAAATAAGAAGGCTGAAAGAACCTGAAAAAGTGGCAGAATATGATCCAAATCAGGGAGCAAGAATCATTCATCCGAAAAAAATTACGGAGGAAATGGCAAATTTATTCTTTGCAAGATTTTGGGGAAGACAGGATGTATATGCAAAGAGAAATGAGAAAAAAAGTACAGGGGAAGCAAGCTACTTTCCTCAATGTAATAATTTCTGGCAGGAGGTATGCCCTAAAAGGTATAAGCAGAAAATAAATTGTAAAGATTGTCCTCGTCAGTCATATAGGCAATTAACCAAAACAGATATTTTAGCTCATTTACGGGGAGAATCTTATAATTCATCCGATGTAATTGGAGTATATCCGCTGCTGAACAATGGAACATGTCGTTTTCTGGTCTATGATTTCGACAATCATGAAAAGGGTGCAGAAAAATATGATTTTGCTAATACCGATGATGCATGGATGGAAGAAGTGGAAGCTATGCGAACCATATGCCAGTTGAATGGTATTGATCCATTAGTGGAAAGATCCAGATCAGGCAAAGGTGCTCATATTTGGATTTTCTTTGATAAGGCGATTCCTGCTGCTGTTGCAAGGAAGTTTGGATTTGCATTATTAGAAAAAGGAGCAGAACAAATCAATTTAACATCTTTTAAATATTACGATCGGATGCTACCTGCACAGGACATGCTTCCTGATGGTGGATTGGGTAATTTGATTGCACTGCCATTACAGGGAAAGGCATTGCGGAATGGAAATAGTGCGTTTATAGACCGTAATTGGAATGCCTATCCTAATCAGTGGGAAATATTGTGGAGTAAACCTAAATTGTCTGTTGAATTTATAGAAACGAAAATGAGTGAATGGTCCGTAGCGAGTATATGGGATGCGGATGGTGAAAATACGGAAAATGATTATTCCGGGCAATTAGCCCATGCGCTGAAGCGCGTTCAGCGCATGGGATCCGCTGTATAGCAAAGTCTGGCCACAGTTCAGCCCAGGCCGTCAAG
>JAGZJD010000012.1 GCA_018365895.1 Lachnospiraceae bacterium
AATTCAAGGAGGAGTCGTTTAAAAAAGACCATAAAGGCAGGAAAAAAACTAGAGTGCACAGAAGTTAATAATACAAAATTTTGAGGAGGGATAAAATGTTAGAAGTACAGGGATTATCAAAACGCTATGGAAAATATCTGGCAGTAGACCATGTTAGTTTCTCGATTCCGGATGGCTGTGTAGGAATTCTTCTTGGACCGAATGGAGCGGGAAAATCCACAATTATAAAAAGTATTGCAGGCCTGCTCAGGTATGACGGAGGAATTGGAATTCAGAAGATGTCGTCAAAATCACTGGAGGCGAAAAAAGTCTTTGCCTATGTGCCGGAAATTCCGGCTTTGTTTGATGCACTGACGGTACGTGAACATATAGAATATATTCGTAAGGCATATAAAAGCAGCATTACAGATGAAGAAATTGAAGGACTGCTTGCAAGATTTGAAATGAGTGACAAGCAGGATAAAATGGGAAATGAATTGTCTAAAGGAATGATGCAGAAGGTCAGTATCTGCTGCGCACTTGCAGTCAAGCCGCAGGTAATCTTATTTGATGAGCCTATGGTCGGATTGGATCCGAAAGCAATTAAGGAACTGAAAGAAGTTATTTTGGAATTAAAAGAAAATGGGACAACGGTGCTCATCAGCACACATATGCTTGAAATGGTAGACGGCTTGTGGGATGTAATGTTTGTGATGGAGAAAGGAAAATTGATCGGAGCTTATAAGAAAGATGAGGTTGGCGGTAAAGATCTGGATGATCTGTTCTTCGAAATGACAGGCGGTGAGGAAGAATGAAAGCACTTTGGTATTTGAGAAAAACAATTTGGAAGAATCAAATAAAGAAAGCGTTGAAGCGACCGACAACGTATCTGTTTCTTGTTCTCGGAATATTTTATATCGGAATTATTGTTGCGGGAATCGGGACAGTTGCAGCAAACTTTCAATTTGATTCGGCATATGGACTTGTGATTTTGATGACGATTTGGAGTTTTTATATGATTCCTGCAAATTTCGTCAGCTATGCAGGCCGCAAGGGAATTATTTTCCGCCCCTGCCAGGCGCATTTTGTTTTTACTGCGCCGATTTCTCCAAAGAGAATTCTTCTTGATACAGCGGCATTAAATCTGGGATTGAGTATTGTGGGCGGTATTGTCATGAGCGTGATCGGTGTGTGGGTATTCCATCTTCCAATCTGGCGTGCGGCACTGATGTTTTTGCTCTGCTTTGTGTTGGAAATGGTTCTTGAATGCAGCCTGATCATCATTGTCTATGGAAGTGACCGTTTTGCTGATGGAAAGTTTAAACGATGGGGAATTTTCATCAAAGGAATTCTTATTGTTTCAGCGATATTTTTCCTGTGGTATTTCAAAGAAAACGGAATCAGCTTAAAAAGTGCTGCGGAACTGATCGAACATCCGATTTTTCGATTGCTTCCGGTAGTGGGATGGGATATCAGCGCTTTGCGGCTTGTGATTCTTGGGCCGGATCGTTTGAATGTAATCGGAACAGTATTATATCTGGGGTTGATTATACTTCTGACACTTATGGCGATCCGGATGAAAAACACAGGTGCTTATTATGAAGATGCGGCTAAATTTGCGGATGATTATCAAGAACTCCGTAACCGGAGCAAGCGGGGAGAGACTGGTTATAGTCTTGGGAAAAAGAAAAAATTCCGTACAGTAAAAGGCAATTTTGGAGGCGGCGCCAAAGCAATCTTCTATCGCCAGCTTTTGGAATATAAGAAAGAGCGGTTTTTTATTTTTGATTCGATGACGTTAATTTGTGTTGTTCTTGCCGGTGTTCTGGCGAAGATGATGGAACCGCCGAAAGAAGGAATGCAGGGGCTGGTTATGATGGGATTGATCGCCTACATGAGTTTTTGTGCTTCCGGTTATGCAGGTAAATGGGACAAGGAATTAGAAAATCCTTATTTATATCTGATTCCGGACACGGCAGTCAGAAAAATGTGGAATGCGACAAAGATGGAACATATAAAGGCATTTTTTGATGGACTGCTCATGGCGGGTATGATTGGATATTTCTGGCATGTACCATTCTGGCAGATAGCAGCAAGTATCGTAATATATGTACTTTTACAGGCAAATAAAATGTATTTAAAAGTATTTGCAAAAATGCTGCTTGGAAATACGATGGGAAATACAGGGCGTACAATTCTGCGGCTTCTCATTCAGTCAGCAGTGCTTGGAGTTGGTGTGCTTATATCCGTGGCAGCAGCAATCTTCCTGAATCCGGAAGTTGTATTTGCAGTTATGCTTGTCTACAGTTTGGCAGCAACTGTGATCGTAGCGCTGTTTGCATCTATGAAATTTGAAGTACTGGAGCAGAATGAATAACATTTAGGTGTAAAAAACAAAGGATTATCTGAACACACAATCTTCAGATAATCTTTTTGTATTATTCTATCTTTATATGGAAGGATATGCTATACTGAAGAAGCATTGTTTACAATTCCAAGGGGCAGGAATTCGATAAAAGACTATTGACAATTGAAAGAATGTATACTAATATATTCATAGAAACGAACATAAGTTCGTGTTTAAAAGGAGTATGTAGAATGGCAAATAATATTGAAGATAGAAAGAAAGCACTAGATGCAGCGATTTCAAAATTGGAGAAAGATTTTGGGAAAGGAACAGTAATGAAGCTTGGGGATGCCAGTGCCAATGTGGCAGTGGAGACCGTTCCGACAGGCTCTTTGAGTCTTGATATTGCGCTTGGTCTGGGAGGCGTTCCAAAGGGACGTGTTATTGAGATTTACGGACCGGAGTCAAGTGGTAAGACAACAGTAGCGCTGCATATGATCTCCGAAGTACAAAAACGCGGTGGAATTGCCGGATTCATTGACGCAGAGCATGCGCTTGATCCGGCATATGCTAAGAATATTGGTGTAGATATTGATGAACTTTATATTTCACAGCCAGACAGTGGGGATCAGGCATTAGAGATTGCAGAGACGATGGTTCGTTCCGGTGCAATGGACATTATTGTAATCGACTCTGTGGCAGCGCTTGTACCGCGACAGGAGATTGAAGGAGATATGGGAGACAGCCATGTAGGATTGCAGGCACGTCTGATGTCTCAGGCGCTCAGAAAGCTGACTCCGGTTATTAGCAAGTCGAACTGTGTGGTAATCTTTATCAATCAGCTGAGAGAGAAAGTTGGCGTGATGTTCGGCAATCCGGAGACAACGACAGGGGGACGCGCCTTAAAGTTTTATGCTTCTATCCGTATGGATGTCAGAAGAATCGAAACATTAAAACAAAGCGGTGAGATGGTAGGAAACCGTACAAGAATTAAGGTAGTTAAGAATAAGATTGCACCGCCATTTAAGGAAGCGGAATTTGATATTATGTTTGGAAAAGGTATTTCCAAAGAAGGAGATATTCTGGATCTGGCAACAAGCATTGATCTTGTGAACAAGAGTGGCGCATGGTATGCTTATAACGGGAATAAGATTGGCCAGGGACGTGAGAATGCAAAGCAATATTTATCAGAACATCCGGATATTATGACAGAACTGGAGACGAAAGTAAGAGAGCATTACGGTCTCGCACCGGCAGAGGAGTCTGCTGTACAGGTGCCTAAGCCGGAAGTGGAGGCAGAAGAAGAGTAGTATGAAGGTAACGCGGGTAGAAGCCGTGACGAAAACAAAGTATAAAGTGTTTTTAGATGAACAGTTCGCCTTTGAATTATACAAAGGCGAACTGTCTCGCTATCAGATTGCTGAGGGTGCACAGATCAGTGAAACAATTTATGAGATGATTCGTCAGGAAGTTATTTTAAAACGTATAAAACTGCGGGCGCTTCATCTTTTAAATGTATCGGATCGAACAGAGGCAGATCTGCGAAATAAACTTCGACAGAGTCATTATCCGGAAGATTTGATAGAAGAAGCTGTTGCATATGTGAAACGCTTTGGATATATCAATGATGAAAGGTATGTGCAGATGTATGTACTGAACCGGAAGGAGAAGAAGAGCCGAAGAGAAATCTATGCTGCCCTTTTGCAGAAAGGGATTCCGGGAGAACAAATTGATGAGGCGTTTGAGTCCTGTTATGACCAGGAAGATGCGCTGGAAGCAATTTGCACACTCCTTTCTAAAAAGGGGTATCGGCCTGATATGGATGAGAATCAGAAGCAAAAGCTTTATGGCTATCTGGCGCGAAAAGGATTTGGTTATGAAGAAATTCGTCATGCAATGGAGATTTCTTGTGGGGATGAAGGAAGTTTCTGATTGAATGCTTGACATATTTACCAAAACAGTATAAAATTTAACTGTTGTATTTGTACAATGAAAACTAAATAAGGAGGTGCTCCTGTGCTAGGTTATATAATTGTTGCTGTAGTTGTATCAGTAGTAACAGCAGGGCTTACTCACATGATCACGGTCAATAATCTGCGGAAAGATGCAGACAGTAAGATCGGGAATGCGGATAGTAAGGCGCGCGAGATTATAGATGATGCATTAAAAACGGCTGAAACGAAGAAAAAAGAAGCACTTTTGGAAGTGAAAGAAGAGTCCATTCGTACAAAGAATGAACTCGAGAAAGAATCGAAGGAACGCAGAGCAGAACTGCAGCGTTACGAGAAGAGAGTCCTTTCCAAAGAAGAAGCTCTTGATAAGCGTTCAGAAGCAATTGAGCAGAGAGAAGCTAGCTTTGTAACTCGTGAAGAACAGATTAAGCAGCGAGAAGTCAAAGCAGAAGAACTGACAAAACAAAGAGTACGGGAACTGGAACGAATCTCAGGTCTGACCTCCGAACAGGCAAAAGAATATCTGTTAAAAACTGTTGAAGATGATGTGAAACATGATACCGCTAAGATGGTAAAAGAACTGGAAAACCAGGCAAAGGAAGAGGCTGCAAAGAAAGCAAAAGAATATGTCGTAACTGCGATTCAGAAGTGTGCGGCTGATCATGTGGCAGAGACGACAATCTCTGTTGTACAGCTTCCAAGTGATGAGATGAAAGGACGTATTATTGGACGAGAAGGTCGCAATATCCGTACTTTAGAGACGATGACAGGAGTGGAATTGATTATCGATGATACTCCGGAAGCAGTTGTTTTATCCGGCTTTGATCCAATTCGAAGAGAAGTAGCGCGTATTGCTCTCGAAAAATTAATTGTGGATGGACGTATCCATCCGGCAAGAATTGAAGAGATGGTTGAGAAAGCACAGAAAGAAGTAGAAAGTATGATCCGTGAGGAAGGAGAGGCAGCAGCTCTTGAAGTTGGTGTTCATGGAATCCATCCAGAGTTAATTCGTCTGCTTGGTCGCATGAAGTTCCGTACAAGTTATGGACAGAATGCGCTGAAACATTCTATCGAAGTGGCGCAGCTTTCAGGACTTCTTGCAGGTGAGATTGGACTTGATGTCCGCGTTGCCAAACGTGCAGGACTCTTACATGATATTGGTAAATCCATTGATCATGATGTTGAAGGTTCTCATATCCAGATTGGAGTGGATCTTTGCCGTAAGTACAAAGAATCTGCAACAGTCATTAATGCAGTAGAATCTCATCATGGTGATGTAGAACCAGAATCTCTGATTGCATGTATCGTACAGGCAGCTGATACGATTTCTGCAGCGAGACCAGGTGCAAGAAGAGAGACATTAGAGACATACACAAACAGATTAAAACAGTTAGAAGATATCACCAACCAGTTTAAGGGAGTTGATAAGTCTTTTGCCATTCAGGCAGGAAGAGAGATTCGTGTCATGGTAGTTCCAGAACAGATCAGTGATGATGATATGGTGTTACTGGCACGGGATATTGCAAAACAGATTGAGTTCGAATTGGAATATCCGGGACAGATTAAAGTCAATGTAATTCGTGAATCCAGAGCAACGGACTATGCGAAGTAATTGACCGAAAAAATAAGTCAAATATTATTTTGAAGTAAGATAAGGGTGGGATAACAAATATCCTGCCCTTTTTATTCTGTGGGAAACAAAAATGCCATTGGAGAACAGAAACAAATTTGTTATACTGAAAACAGATTGGAGGGAGAAGAATGGATTCTGTGAAACGAATTAAAAGAGATTTGGCGTATCGCGGAGCTGTGCTGGATGTTTACGATGATACGATGCTGACACCGGACGGCAAAACAGTTCACTATGATTTTATCCATCACAATGGTGCTGCCGCGGTGGTGCCGGTAAGAGAGGATGGGAAGATTTTGATGGTACGTCAATTTCGAAATGCGATCGATCGGGAGACAATTGAGATTCCGGCGGGGAAACTTGATACCATTGACGAGCCGGGAATTGTCTGTGCGAGCCGTGAGCTGGAAGAGGAGACAGGGTATCGCTCGGAAAATCTGGAAAAACTGATTACCATTCGCACGACAGTGGCGCTTTGTAATGAAAAAATTGAGATTTTTACAGCGAGAAATCTGATTCCATCAAAACAACATCTGGATGCGGATGAGTACATTGATGTGGAAGCCTATACGATAGAAGAACTGAAAGAAAAGATTTTGAATCAGGAAATTGAAGACAGTAAAACGATTGCGGCTATTCTTGCATACGATGCAAAATATCATGCAGAATAAACTTGAATAAAACAATAACCTCGGCATATATATAGTATCAACAGATGGGAGGGAGTCCTATGAAGATACGAAAGTCAAAGAAGCAGCTTTTGCTCTATTATATGTCGGGGTTTTTTGTCGGAATTCTATATGCCAATATTGTCGGAGGAAACGCCCCGGATTCTTCCGGAATTTTTCAGGAATATTTTCTTAGACAGTATATGCAGACAGAAATTAATGTGAAGGAATATTTCTTTTATCTTTTACAGCTCCGTCTCTTTCCGCTGGCATTGCTTGCAATAGCAGGATGCAGCAGATTCAAAAGCAGTGCTGCTGCGGTTTTTCTGCTCTGGACAGGCTTTAGCGGAGGGATTGTGGCGGTGACGGCAGTTTTGAATCTTGGTATGAAAGGAATGCTTATCTGCATAGCTGGATTGTTTCCGCATATGATTGCTTATGGATTTGGATACGCCATATTACTTTGGTATTTGTATGGCTATCCGCAGATTCGGTGGAATATATGGAAGAGTACGACGGTGGGAGGGATGTTTCTGATAGGGATTTTTATGGAAGCTTATGTAAATCCAGATATCATGAAGTTATTTATTCGACTTCTTGGTTAAAAAAGGGAGACAGAGGAAATGCTGATATTACAGCAGCTTCTGTCTCCTTTTTATGTGATGTGCCTGGAACATATTGTATTTTGGATTACGATATCCGTTTTAAAAGAAAAAAAGAAGAAAGGGTAATAAGTATTTGGCTTAAAAGCAGTCCCCATAAATATCCCTGGATGCCGCAAAAGGGAATAATCAGATAGACGCTGATGATTCTGACAGTGAGTCCGACCATGTTGATGAGCAGTGTGGATGATGTTTTTCCCAATCCGTTTAAAATACTCAAAAGAGCAGTGTTTAAGTAAAGAAATGGGCAGATCCAGGCAAGCGTTACGATGAAAGTTCCTGCAAGAGAGCTGTGGAATAGGACTTGCCCGATCACATTTCCAGCAAGAAGGAAACCGGTACAGCATATGATTCCGATAAAGATACAGAAGAAGACTACTTTAGAAACAAGTCTATGCAGAGCTGTTTGATTCTTAGAAGCCTGTAACTCAGCTACAGTTGGCATCAACATAGAAGACATGGAATTAGTTACAGCTGAAGGGAAAAGAATACATGGGAGTGCCATACCGGTTAGAACGCCATAGACAGAGAGTGCTTCGGCAGTAGTTAATCCATATACCTTTAGACTGTGCGGAATAGAGACGGCTTCGACGCTTTGTAAAAGATTTAATAAGATGCGGCTTGTGCTCAGTGGTATGGCAAGCTGCATAAGGCTTTTAAAGGGCTGAAACATTCCGCGGACTGCAGGGCGCAGTTCTGCTTGTTGACGCTGTTCGGTAAGAAAATAAAAGACGGCATAAAAGGAAGAAATCATTTCTCCTGCGGCAAGACCAAGAACTGCAAATACAATGTTTGGAGTGAAATGCTGTCTGAGCGAAAAATGACACAGGAGAAAGACGGTGCTGACGCGGGCAAGCTGTTCAAGAAGCTGAGAAAAAGCGGGTACGTTTGTCCGGCGTTGTCCGAGGTAATATCCGCAGAGGCTACTGTGAACAGCTCCAAAAGGAAAAGCATATGTCATTGCGTATAAAAGAGGAGCGCAGCGCTGATCTCCGAGAAAATGCAGGGCGATTACCGGGGAAGTTTGTTGCAGGAAAATCATGCACAGGATAGAAAGTGTGCATGAGATGATAAGACCGGTCATAAGACAGCGAACTGCCTGAAGAGATTTTCCAACAGCTGTACAGCGTGCTGTAAGACGAGAAATGGCAGTTTGGATACCGGCACAGGTAAGAGAAAAGAAAAGAGCATACACAGGGAAAATGAGCTGATAAAGTCCGACAGCTTCTTCGCCGAAGGTATGACTTAGAAAGATACGGTAATAAAAACCAATGAGCCGTGTGAGAATTCCGGCAAGGGTAAGGATAAGCGTTCCTCTGATAATAGATTGTGTTTTGGACATAAAAACTCCTGACAGTGCTGTTTATAAAGCTTATTCCAGAAAATCTCTTGACAGAACAAAATAGTAATGTTATTCTAGCAATGGAAATCCTAGTAAAAAAGTAGGAATTAAAAAGAAGGTGATCAGTTGAAACTATCTACAAAAGGACGATATGGATTAAGAGCGATGATCGATCTGGCTCAGTACAGTGAAGAAGAACCGGTATCCATCAGCAGTATTGCGGCAAGGCAGGAAATTTCAGAGCGTTATCTGGAACAGCTGATGTCGCTCCTTAGAAAAGCAGGTCTGATCAAAAGTATCCGTGGAGCCGGAGGCGGTTATGTTTTGAACAAAGCAGCGGCGGATATTTCTGTGGGGGATATTTTAAGAGCTCTGGAAGGAAGTCTTGAAGCAGTAGAATGCGGAGGACTGCATCCGGAAGTAGGATGTGATACAGCTGACCGCTGTGTGACAAAATATGTCTGGCAGAAAATTAATGAAAGTATTACTCAGGCAGTAAATGAAATAAAGCTGGATCAGCTTGTACGAGAAAGCAAGGAACTATGTTCCTGCTGTGGACAGCGAATACCGGCAGAAAGAATAAAATAAAAGGGGGATATGAAAATGGAGAAATTATTATATCTTGATAATGCGGCAACAACAAAGACAGCTCCTGAAGTTGTCCAGGCAATGCTGCCATATTTTACAGAATTATATGGGAATCCATCAAGTGTATACAGCTTTGCGGCAAAAAATAAAACAGCAGTGATGAAACAGAAAGAAATAATTGCAGAAGCAATCGGAGCTAAGGAAAACGAAATCTATTTTACGGCAGGTGGAACAGAGGCAGATAACTGGGCGCTGAAAGCAACGGCAGAGGCCTATGAGAGCAAGGGACGCCATATCATTACATCAAAGATTGAACATCATGCAATATTGCATACATGTGAATATCTGGAGAAAAAAGGATTTGAAGTTACTTATCTTGACGTGGATGAATTTGGTATGGTACGTCTGGATGAATTAGAAAAAGCTATTAGACCGGATACGATTTTGATTTCGATTATGTATGCTAACAATGAAATCGGAACCGTGCAGCCGATTCAAGAAATTGGCAAGATTGCGAAAGATCATGGCGTTCTTTTCCATACAGATGCAGTTCAGGCATTTGGACATATGCCAATTGATGTGAATGAATGTCACATTGATATGCTCAGTGCAAGTGCACATAAATTAAACGGACCGAAAGGAATCGGGTGTCTGTATATCCGCACAGGTGTAAAGATTCGTTCATTTATTCACGGAGGAGCGCAGGAGCGCAGGAGACGTGCAGGAACAGAAAATGTTCCGGGGATTATTGGATTTGGCGCAGCTGTAGAGCGTGCAATGAAGACACTGAAAGAGCGGACAGAAAAAGAAAGAATGTTAAGAGATTATTTGATTGGGAAAATTGAAAAAGAAATTCCATATTGTCGGTTGAATGGACATCGAACAGAGCGTCTTTCAAATAATGTGAATGTCAGTTTTCAATTTATTGAAGGAGAATCACTTTTGATCCTGCTGGATATGAAAGGAATTTGTGCTTCTAGTGGTTCTGCATGTACATCAGGTTCACTCGATCCGTCCCATGTACTTTTGGCAATTGGACTGCCGCATGAAATTGCGCATGGTTCTTTGAGGATTTCTTTGAATGAAGAGTTCGAGACAGAAGATATGGATTATGTGGTAGAGACATTAAGAGAAATTGTTGCAAATTTGAGAAAAATGTCGCCATTATACGAAGATTTTATAAAGAAAGCAGAGGGTAAATAATATGTATACAGAAAAAGTAATGGATCATTTCCAACATCCAAGAAATGTAGGGGAAATTGAAAATGCCAGCGGAGTAGGAACGGTTGGCAACGCAAAATGCGGAGATATTATGAGAATTTATCTTGATATTGACGAAAATCAAGTAATTCAGGATGTAAAATTTAAAACATTTGGGTGCGGTGCGGCTGTTGCGACGAGTAGTATGGCGACTGAGCTTGTAAAAGGAAAAACGATTTATGAAGCAATGCAGGTAACAAATAGAGCGGTTATGGAGGCACTTGATGGTCTTCCGCCGGTAAAAGTACATTGTTCTCTACTGGCAGAAGAGGCGATTCATGCAGCGCTTTGGGATTATGCAGAAAAGAACGGACTTCAGATTGAAGGATTAGAAAAACCAAAATCTGATATTCACGAAGAGGAAGAAGAGGAAGAAGTATACTAGGAGTGAGATAGATGGAAAAGAAAAAGGTTGTAGTGGGTATGTCAGGCGGCGTTGATTCCTCTGTAGCAGCTTATCTTCTGAAAGAAGCCGGATATGACGTAATCGGTGTGACAATGCAGATCTGGCAGGAGGAGCCGGAGGAAGTACAAGAAGAAAATGGTGGTTGCTGCGGACTGTCTGCGGTGGATGACGCAAGACGGGTGGCAAATCAGCTTGAAATTCCTTATTATGTGATGAACTTTAAAAAAGAATTTCAAAAATATGTAATCGATTATTTTGTGGATGAATACCGTCATGGACGTACGCCAAATCCGTGCATTGCCTGCAACCGTTTTGTAAAATGGGAATCACTTCTGAAACGGAGCCTGGATATTGGTGCAGATTATATTGCAACAGGGCACTATGCAAGAGTAGAGCAATTACCGAATGGACGATATTCCCTCAGATGTTCTGCTACACAGCAGAAAGATCAGACATATGCACTATATAATCTAACACAGGAGCAGCTGTCGTGCACGTTAATGCCGGTGGGAGAATATACGAAAGAAGAAATTCGTGGAATTGCAGAAAAAATACAGTTAAATGTTGCGTCAAAACCAGACAGTCAGGACATCTGTTTTGTTCCGGATGGAGATTATGCAGCATTTATTGAGAAGGAACAGGGGACACTTCCGCCGGAAGGAAATTTTGTGACAACAGACGGAAAAATACTTGGGAAACACAAAGGAATCATTCATTATACGGTGGGACAGAGAAAAGGGCTTGGACTGGCTCTGGGCTATCCGGCGTTTGTTCTTGAAATCCGCCCGGAGACGAATGAGGTTGTGATTGGCAGCAATGAAGACTCTATGACATATTACGTGCGGGCAAACAGGCTGAATTTTATGAGCATTGAAAAATTAGAAGGGGAAATGCGGGTTTTTGCAAAAATCAGATACAATCATAAGGGTGCCTGGTGTACAATAAGAATGACAGGGGAGGATGAAGCCCTCTGCACATTTGAAGAAAGGCAAAGAGCAGTCACGCCGGGACAGGCAGTTGTATTTTATGATGGAGAATATGTACTCGGCGGAGGGACGATTATAGGTGACAAGTAAATTTTAAAATGTTATCGTGAACTTGGCGGAGGAAATCATTACCGCTGATTCTGAATTTCGCGAGCGAAAGCCAGAATTTTTGTCAATTTGACAAAAATACAGGAAGAGTGTGTAGTTAAGGTGGAAGTTTTGGAAAAACTAAGAAGTAAGGCTTGATTTTTTGCACATTATTTTGTACAATATTTCTAGGTTGATGATTCTTTAACAATGTTATTAAAATCACAACAGACAGGCAAACAACTGTTAAATCAAAAATTCTATATGACTTTAGGAGGAATTAAACATGGCAGTAAAAGTAGCTATTAATGGATTTGGACGTATTGGACGTCTTGCATTCAGACAGATGTTCGGAGCAGAAGGATTTGAAATCGTTGCAATCAACGATTTAACATCTCCAAAGATGCTTGCTCACTTATTAAAATATGACTCAACACAGGGAAGATACGCTCTTTGCGATAAAGTAGAAGCTGGAGAAGATTCTATCACAGTTGATGGAAAAGAAATCAAAATTTATGCGAAAGCAGATGCTGCTGAACTTCCATGGGGAGAAATCGGCGTAGATGTTGTTTTAGAGTGTACAGGATTCTACACATCTAAAGCAAAAGCAGAAGCTCACATCAAAGCAGGAGCTAAGAAAGTTATTATTTCTGCACCGGCTGGAAACGATCTTCCTACAATCGTTTACAATGTAAACCATGAATCATTAACAAAAGAAGATGATATCATTTCTGCAGCTTCTTGTACAACAAACTGCCTTGCACCAATGGCAAAAGCATTAAATGATCTTGCACCGATCAAATCTGGTATCATGTGTACAATTCATGCTTACACAGGTGATCAGATGACACTTGACGGACCGCAGAGAAAAGGTGATTTAAGAAGATCTCGTGCTGCAGCAGTAAATATCGTTCCGAACAGCACAGGTGCTGCAAAAGCAATTGGTCTTGTTATTCCGGAATTAAATGGAAAATTAATCGGTTCTGCTCAGCGTGTACCAACACCTACAGGTTCTACAACAATCTTAACAGCAGTTGTTGAAGGAAATGTAACAAAAGAAGAAATCAACGCAGCTATGAAAGCAGCAGCAAATGAATCTTACGGATATAACGAAGATGAAATCGTATCAAGCGATATCGTTGGAATGACATATGGTTCTTTATTTGATGCTACTCAGACAATGGTTTGCCCATTAGACAACGGAACAACAGAAGTTCAGGTTGTTTCTTGGTATGATAATGAAAACTCTTACACAAGCCAGATGGTAAGAACAATCAAATACTTCGGTAAAATCATTTCTGGAGAAATCTAAGAATCTCAGTTCATAAGGATTTCTAAAGTGTCGTTGTAAAGCAACACATGAGGGTCCGGTCTTTTAAGGACCGGACCCTTTTATCAATGAAAAAGGAGGCATTTTCAGATGCTTAATAAAAAATCAGTAGATGATATTAATGTAAAAGGCAAAAAAGTTCTCGTAAGATGTGACTTTAATGTGCCGTTAAAAGAAGGAAAAATCACAGATGAGAACCGTTTGGTTGCTGCCCTTCCTACTATTAAAAAGTTAATTGCAGATGGAGGAAGAGTAATCCTTTGTTCTCATCTTGGCAAACCAAAAGGAGAACCGAAACCGGAATTATCTCTTGCACCAGTTGCAGTAAGACTTTCTGAATTATTAGGACAGGAAGTAAAATTCGCTGCAGATCCTGAAGTAGTAGGACCAAATGCAAAAGCAGCAGTAGAAGCTATGAAAGACGGCGAAGTTGTATTGTTAGAGAATACACGTTATCGTGCAGAAGAGACAAAGAACGGAGAAGCATTCAGCAAAGAACTGGCGTCTCTGTGCGAAGTATTTGTAAATGATGCATTCGGAACAGCTCATAGAGCACATTGTTCCAACGTAGGTGTAACAGAGTACGTTGATACAGCGGTAGTGGGATACTTAATGCAGAAAGAGATTGACTTTCTTGGAAATGCAGTTGAGAATCCGGTTCGCCCGTTTGTTGCGATTCTCGGCGGGGCAAAAGTTGCAGATAAATTAAATGTTATTTCTAACCTCCTTGAGAAATGTGATACATTGATTATCGGCGGTGGTATGGCTTATACATTCTTAAAAGCACAGGGAAAAGAAATTGGTAAATCTCTTGTTGATGACTCCAAGATTGATTATTGTAAAGAAATGATGGAGAAAGCAGAGAAATTAGGAAAGAAATTGCTTCTTCCGGTCGATACAACTATTGCAGCAGATTTTCCAAATCCAATCGATGCAGAGATTGAAGTATCTGTTGTATCTGTAGATGAAATCCCGGCTGATATGGAAGGTATGGACATCGGCACAAAAACTGCCAAGTTATATGCAGATGCAGTAAAATCAGCAAAAACAGTTGTTTGGAATGGCCCGATGGGTGTCTTTGAAAACCCAACACTTGCGAAAGGAACGATTGCAGTTGCAAAAGCATTGGCAGAGACGGATGCTACTACAATCATCGGTGGCGGAGATTCTGCAGCAGCAGTTAATCAGCTCGGTTTTGGCGATAAGATGACACATATCTCTACAGGCGGCGGCGCATCTTTAGAATTCCTGGAAGGAAAAGAATTACCAGGTGTTGCAGCGGCAAACGATAAATAAATAAGGAGAGCAAAGAATCATGGCAAGAAGAAAAATTATTGCTGGAAACTGGAAGATGAATATGACTCCAAGCGAAGCAGTTGAGTTAGTAAATACATTAAAACCTCTTGTAGCGACAGAAGAAGCAGATGTTGTTTTCTGTGTACCTGCAATTGACATTATCCCGGCAATGGAAGCTGCAAAGGGAAGCAACATTGCAATCGGAGCAGAAAATATGTATTTTGAAGAAAAAGGTGCATTTACAGGAGAAATCTCTCCGGCAATGCTGACAGATGTAGGTGTGAAATATGTTATCATCGGACATTCTGAGAGACGCGAATATTTTGCAGAGACAGATGAAACTGTAAATAAGAAAGTAAAAAAAGCTTTCGAACATGGTATTACACCGATTGTTTGTTGTGGAGAGACATTAACACAGAGAGAACAGGGCGTTACAATTGATTTCATCCGTCAGCAGATTAAAATTGCATTTTTAGATGTTACAGCAGATCAGGCAAAAACAGCAGTGATCGCTTATGAGCCAATCTGGGCAATTGGAACAGGAAAAGTCGCTACGACAGAACAGGCGCAGGAAGTATGTGCGGCAATCCGTGCATGTATTGCAGAAATTTATGATGAAGCAACAGCAGAAGCAATCCGTATTCAGTATGGCGGAAGTGTTTCAGCAACAAGTGCACCGGAACTGTTTGCACAGCCGGATATTGATGGCGGACTTGTAGGAGGAGCAGCGCTCAAACCAGATTTTGGAAAAATTGTCAACTGGAAATAATTAAAAAGATAGCGTGCTTTTGTATTGGATAAAGTAATACGGAGCATCCTTTTAACACCGCGAAATGCTTTCGGATGGAAGTGTTTCGCGGTGTTTTTTAGGTTTTATATCAATCGTTAGGATGTGTTTATTAAAAAATTAGGGCTTTTATAACTAGGAATAAAACATTATTGGAGTTCAGCAATTCTTGATACGCCAACATAGATTTCAGAAATTTTATACCATGTACGATAGTCGACAGTTCCCGTTTTAGGAAGTCCGAACACACCCTGGAAGATTCGTACACTTTCTGAAGTGCGCGGTCCGAAAATACCGTCAGCATCAATCTTAGGAATGGCAGGATATGCACCTGCAATAACGTTTAGCTGCTGCTGAATTTGGCGCACTTTTTCTCCGGAACTTCCGATTTGAAGGACATAACCAGGCCAGGAAGACGGAATGCCGGAGATTTCCTGAGCGGAATTGATGTACATGTCTTCGCCGTAGAATGAACGGAGAATATCAATAGTAGAATAACCTTGATCTCCAAGTTCTTTAGATCCCCACTGTGTCATCCAATTCGGACATTGTACTTGTCTGCCGTCACAATATTGTGTAAGAATTGGCTGTTTTACGTTTGGTCGGGAAAGATAGTCGGCAAAAAGCTCATCTACAACGAGGGAAATGGAGTCATAAATATTACGGTTGTGAATCCATTTGTGGTCGAAAGCGGTAGAGGAAGTAATGGTAAAATCGTATCCCTGATTTCGGTACCATTCTGTGTAAACACGGTTCAATGTAAAAGACATGATAGCTAGGACATTTGCCCGTATGGTATTTGTCGGCCAGGTAGCATAGATTTCACTGGATGCTACATTTTTGATATAGTCTTTATATTTAACGTAGTAGTTTTTTGCAGTACTGTCGCGTGGAGAACCGTCATGTACAACGATGAATTCAGGAATTACAACCCGGCTCAACACGATTTCACCGGATTCGTTGACCGGCTTGATTTCGGCTTCTGGAATCTTAGGCGGATATTCGGCATAGAGCGTATGAGCAGGAATATTGAAATTTTCCGGATTAGCATTCTCTGGTGTAAGCGGACGCATAGACACTTGTTGAAGTGCAGTTACGTCGGCGAATAATTCTGCGCCGGAAATATTAACAGGTTCATAGCCGGGAGCGGTGATATCAAAAGTGTATTCAGAATATGGCTGTTCAAAGATGGAGGGATCAAGACTATATTCCACCGGAGGAGTGGGAAGATCAATGATTTCTGTTTGTCCGGAAGAATTTGTGGTAAGTGTTTCAAGCGGTGTTTCCGGAATTCCTGTATAGGAAATAGTTATGGTTGCATCTGTAATTGGAATCGTATCGATTTCGGATGTGACTTGAAGTTGCAGCTTTCCAAAAGAGGAAGCTTCGGCAGCGTGTAAATACATAAAATACCTCATAAGCTACGTTTTCAATATAGTATATGTGGAAAAAAAAGGTATATGAATATTTGGTTGTAAGTCATTTGCCGGTATCATATAATAGAGAATGTAAAAGGAGGATGAGATGCTAAAACAAAGGAAACGACGCAGAATTATAAAGAAAATAATGCTGGTAGTGATTTTGCTGATGATTAGTTTGTTGGCTGGAATTTTGGCAATTCAAATCTTATGGAAGAAAACAATTCCAGTTAATAGAGAGATGATACTTCCGTTTTTGGAGAGAGCCATTAGTAATGAAGAAGCAGAAAGCTATTTCTATTACTCCTTGCTAAAAGAGAATGAGCAAAAGGCATATAGAGAGATTTTAGCGGGATTAGAAGCCGGAAGAGATGAGATATATGTGCATTTGTCAAATCCTGATCAGGGAAATCGTGTATATCAATATGTTTATATGGATCATCCGGAATTTTTCTGGTGTGATGGCAGTTCGAGAACAACATCATATACGGTGCCGGAAACCTATTCAGTTATTATGCCCGGATATACTTGTTCGGGGGAGGAGAGAGCACGGAGAAAAGTGGAGATTGACACAGAATCAGAGGTTTGGTTGGCGCAAATTGTCCCGGAACTTTCGGAATATGAAAAAATCAAACAGGTTTATGAGAAGATTATTAATTCGGTAGAGTATCGTGTAGATGCACCGGAGAACCAGAATATTTACAGTGTTTTTGTAGGACATGAATCCGTTTGTGCAGGATACGCAAGGGCGACACAATATTTGCTGAACCGGCTTGGTATCTTCTGCACTTATGTAACCGGTGAAGTTTATACCGGAGAAGCGCATGCATGGAATCTTGTGAAATGTGACGGAGAATATTATTATGTAGATACAACATGGGGAGATCAGGTATTTCTTCAGGAGGAAAATGCTTTGGAGACAATAGGAAATGAAATTACATACGATTATCTCTGCTGCTCTGACGACGAACTTTTGAAAACGCATACACTTGAAAACGATATTCCATATCCGGCCTGTACAGCAGATACTTATGATTATTATAAACGGAATGGAATGTATTATGAAACGGCAGATGCAGAGCTGTTGGAACGGATACTCCAAAGCTCCATAGAAGAAAAAGAAGATAAAGTAGTAATGAAATTTCGAGAAGATGCAGTGTATGAGGAGGCGAGACAGATTTTGTTTGGTGGCCTTCTGGAGGCACAGGCGCAGTATCTGGGAAGGTGGTATGGTCTAAACCAGATTCATTATTATTATCGGGAAGACGTAAGAGCAAATAAGTTGACAATCTACTGGCAGTATGAATAAAAACACGAACTATCTTCAGCAAAGATGTGAAGAGAAAGATATCTATAGCTCATGTAGGGTAAAAGAGGTTATGAATAAGTACGGATAATTTCTTCGGCTACAGTACGTTTAGAAATACATTGATCCATCGATTTCTTTTCAATATAATAATGCGCATCTGGTTCACTCATATTCAGCTCACTGATGAGAATCCATTTAGCCTTATTAACGATTCGAATTTCTGCCATTTTATCCTCAATAGATAGTGATTTTTTTTCAAAAATGCGAAAGCGTTCCCGAGCACTTTCCATCCAACCGAGTGCCTGAAGTAAGGTAGCTTTTGAAGTAGGTTTAGGAAGTGTAAATACACCATTCTCAGTGACCTTATCATGGATTTCTGTGTGGATATCATGACGGATAAGAAGAAGAACAACAATCTGGCTGCGTTCACAAGTGTCCATTGCGAATCGAATTCCGGTATCATCTGTAAGAGGAGAATTGATGATTACAAAATCAAAGCTGTGTTCGGTTAAAATCTGCTTTGCAGAATTGATGCTTGTGGCGGTATATGAAAGTTGATATCGCGTTGGAGGCAGCAAAGCTTCAAAAGAGGAGGAGAAAGTATCTCTGGAAGAAATAAGAAGTATTTTGTAAATCCGTTCTTTTAAGCTCATATTACATTTCTCCTTCCTCTTATTATGTCAGATTAATGGCAGTACAGCTCAATGAGAGCTTTTGGTAGGCAACTTTTTACAAAACTGCTTTGTGATGCCAGAACGCGTGCAGACTGCAGATTATCCGGTAATTTTTTGAAATGAGATAAAGTGTTTGCATCCGCTTTAAAAAGATTCAGATCTGCAGCCGGAGGTAAAGACAGATGTTCAGAAATTCCGTGAAGGCTGGCATAGATCAGTAATGTAAATGCCAGATAAGTGTTGGCAGTTGGGTCTGGTGAGCGAAGTTCTGCACGCCGATATTCCCCAACGGCAGCCGGAACACGGACTAACTGTGAACGATTTTCACTTGACCAGGAAATATACTTTGGAGCTTTGTTTTGTCCGAAACGCTGATAAGATGATTCGGACGGGTTTAAAAACAATGTTATATCTGCAACTTTATCAAGTATTCCAGCAATCATTTCGCCCATATAATCAGTGTGGTTGAAGGATTTTACAGAGATATTAATGTGAAATCCATTTCCGGCCTGGTCTGGCAGTGGCTTTGGGCTGAAATCGGCGGCAAGTCCATTGCGCATAGCAATGGTTTTAACAACGGTCTGAAATGTTGCAGCATTATCAGCAGCGGTTAACGGATCGGAATATCGGAAATCAATCTCATTTTGTCCTGGACCATCCTCATGATGGGAACTTTCGGGGCGTATGCCCATCTGCTCTAGCGTCAGACAAATTTCACGACGGATGTTTTCTCCACGGTCTTCAGGAGCAATGTCCATGTAACCAGCCTGATCATATGGTTTTTTTGTTGGATTTCCATGTTCATCAAGGCAGAACAGATAAAACTCCTGTTCGGTTCCAAAAAAGAAAGAAAGTCCGGCGGCTTTGGCAGTCTGGACAGCTTTTTTTAAAATAGAGCGGCAATCATATTCAAAGGGTTGACCATCCGGGTATGTAATAGTACAAAACATCCGCACAACTCGTCCTTGCTCAGGCCTCCATGGAAGAGGCATCAAAGTATCTGCTTCTGGGTGAAGCAGAAGATCTGAATGAGTTTCATCGCCAAAGCCCTCAATTGCAGAAGCATCGATAGCAATTCCAAAAGTGAATGCTCTTGGAAGTTCATCCGGCATGATGGATATATTTTTCTGTTTTCCAAATACGTCACAAAAGGCAAGGCGAATGAATTTCACATCTTCCTCCTTGATGTATTGTATTATTTCTTGTATGGAATATTTCATAATCCAACCTACTTTCTTGTTTTAATTTGCCACATACATTTGTTGATACGGATTGTTTGTGTTTGGAGTAATTACAGTAAATGTAGAATTTAATATTGCTTTTAAATCATATTGAAATTCGGTACAGTATTCTGATAAATAGGGGAAAATTTTCTGCATATCTTTGTCAGATGCTTCGCGGACAGTAACCTGTGATGGAAATGACAGTGAATTATAGCTGCCGCGTAGAAAAAGTTTGCCGCCATGCATTCCGGTACAAGGGAAATTACCGACCAGTGGGTGATTAAGATTATGAAGGCCAAGAACAACAATGATCCCACCTGCCTGATATTCTCCAAGAAAGCTTCCTGCATATCCTCCGATGATCATGACGGGTATTTTTTCTTGGTAGGCTTTCATGTGAATTCCTGCACGATAACCGGCATTTCCATTAATATAGATACGCCCGCCTCTCATAGCATATCCGACAGCATCACCTACATTGCCATGAATCAGAATTGTTCCACCGTTCATCGTGTCGCCGACAGCATCCTGGGCATTTGCACGAACAATGATTTTTCCAGTGTTTAAATAAGCACCGAGTGCATTACCAGCAATGCCATTAATTGTAATTGTTTTACCGGACATTCCAGCAGCGATAAAGCGCTGTCCACAACAGTTGTTGATTATATAGGTTTCTTCCAGTTGCCGTAGTGCAGCATTTATATCCTTGTAGGTTAAATGAGCAGCATGAATTATTTTCATAGTATATCACACCTCCTGTAAACATGTCAGAGTTTTTTGAAAATTTAGAGTTTTTTCTTTCGAATATCATTAATTACCAGCATGAGCAATACCAAGAATCTCTAATTCTTCTGAACTAAGTCCGATTCCGCGAAGCATGAGACGATTGCCGCGGAGCGCTTCAATAGAATTTATTCCCATTGCCCCCATGAGTTCCTTGATTTCATATTTCCAGGCAGTTAAAAGCTGGACGAGGCGATGAGCTCCAACCTGAGGATCTAGTCTGGAGACCAATTCTGGAAGTTGCGTTGCAATCCCCCAATTGCATTTTCCGCTTTGACAATTTCGGCACAGGTGACAGCCAAGTGCTAACAGAGCAGCGGTAGCAATATAGCAGGCATCGGCGCCAAGGGCAATGGCTTTGACGATATCAGCAGAGTTGCGAATGCTTCCACCTGCAATAATTGATACATTGTTTCGGATGCCTTCTTCACGAAGGCGGGTATCGACAGAAGCAAGCGCAAGTTCGATAGGAATGCCGACATGATCACGGATACGGGTAGGGGCTGCACCAGTACCACCACGAAAGCCATCTATTGCGATGATATCTGCACCACTTCGCGCAATTCCGCTGGCAATTGCAGCAATATTATGAACAGCGGCAACCTTTACTATGATTGGTTTTTTATATGAAGTGGCTTCTTTTAAAGAAAATACAAGTTGTCGCAAATCCTCGATAGAATAGATATCATGGTGTGGTGCAGGAGAAATTGCATCAGAACCTTCAGGAATCATTCTTGTGCGTGAGATATCACCGACAATTTTAGAGCCCGGAAGATGGCCGCCGATACCAGGCTTAGCTCCTTGACCCATTTTTATTTCAATAGCTGCGGCTGCATTTAGATAGCGCTCATGAACACCAAAACGACCTGAAGCAACTTGAACAATAGTATTTTCTCCATAACGATAGAAATCTTCGTGAAGCCCTCCTTCTCCAGTGTTGTAAAAGATACCAAGTGCAGAGGCGGCTTCGGCGAGAGCTTTGTGGGCATTATAACTGATGGAGCCATAACTCATACCAGAAAAAAGAACTGGTATTGATAATTCCAACTGCGGCGGCAGATTGTAGGAAAACTGTCCGTCTGGAGTGCGGGCAACTGTTTGCGGTTTTTTTCCGAGATAGATTTTGGTTTCCATGGGTTCTCTCAGAGGGTCGATGGATGGATTAGTCACTTGAGAGGCATTAAGTAGAATATGATCCCAGTATACCGGAAGCGAAGAGGGATTTCCCATAGAAGAAAGTAGAACACCGCCGCTGTTTGCCTGCTTGTAGATTTCTTTTATAATATTTCCAGTCCAGTTGAGATTATCGCGCAATGTATTTCTGTTTGGAATGATTTTTAACGCTTTAGTAGGACATAAGGAAACGCATCGTTGGCAGTTAACACATTTTGAATCGTTACACTGTATAGAGTGATTCTGGGAATCATAAATATGTACTTCATTTGCACATTGTTGTTCGCAGATGCGGCAGCAAATGCACTTCCGGTCATCCCGGAGTATTTCAAATTCTGGCGAAAGGTATTCAATACTCATATGGCTTCACCATCCTTTACTTTTATAATGACGGGTTCGCCGCCAGCCGGCGCCCATATGTGTTTCGCATCGGGATCCATTGCACGGATAGCACATTCCTCGCTGGAAATGTAGACAAGGTCTTTGGAGTCTCCTATAACCATTGAACGGAGCTTGAGACGATCATTTAATGCCATTAATCCGCCATGAAATCCAAAGACAATAGAAAATGGTCCGGTAATCAGCAAACTTGAAAAGATTGTTCGCAGATATGTATAGGTTTTTTGAAGGGCAAGATCGCCTGTGGATGAGATTGTACTCCAAAAGGGTGCGGCAATGACACTGGCAGCTTCCTGAAGAGAAAGTCCCTGTACACGAAGCAGATAATCCATAATGTAAGTAATAACTTCGGTGTCCGTCTGCAGAGTGCATTGGTATCCAAACATTTCAATAAACCGTCTATTTGCATCATAAGAAGAAATTTCTCCATTATGAACAACGGATTGATCAAGAAGAGTAAACGGATGGGCACCACCCCACCACCCGGGAGTGTTTGTCGGATATCGTCCATGAGCAGTCCAAGAGTATCCTGCATACGTCTCTAATTTGTAAAATGCACCGACATCCTCCGGAAATCCGACTGCTTTAAATGTTCCCATATTTTTTCCGCTTGAAAAAACATAGGCACCGGAAAACTCAGTATTGATTTTCATGACAGTCCGGACAACAAATTCCTTTTCATCAATCTGCATACCCGTGACCACGGAAGAAAGTGGCGTAACAAAATATCGCCAGATAATTGGTTCATTCGTAATGGAAGGGAGCTTTCTTGTTGGGATAATTTCAGATTGAACAATCTCAAAGCGCTCTTTCAAGAATGTTTCACAGTTTTTTCGCGTATCCCGTGTATCGAAAAAAAGATGTAGTGCGTAGTAATCTTTATAATCTGGATAAATTCCGTATCCGGCAAAGCCACCGCCAAGACCGTTGGAGCGGTCATGCATTGGCTTCATAGAATTCATGATCATTTCGCCAGATAACATTCGTCCTTCTCTGGATATGACAGCAGAAATGGCGCAGCCGGATGGAATTCGGATCTGACCTCCTTTTTTCATAAAACAATTCCCCCTTTTTAGTACTTTTGGGTAAGTTGAAAATAAAAAAGCAAAGATGCTCACAGAAATGGCAGAAATACTCTGCCTTTTCTATGAACGCCTTTGCTCATATGTATATATATACAACGAAAGTGTTAGTTTGTCAACAGATTTTTTACGGAGAAAAAACGTAATCAGAAAAAAGGGATTGACAAATAAAATAAATGGGTGTAATATCCGTTTCGTAAAGGCAAAGGCGTCTTTGAGAATTATGATCTCAGAGACGTCTTTTTTTTGTTGTTTTTTAGAGAAAGGATGATTTTATGAAACAGATTTCAGAATATTTTGGCAGCCTTGTGTTTGATGACAGAGTAATGAAAGCAAGTTTACCGGCGAACGTATATCAGTCTTTGCGTAAAACAATAGATGAAGGAGCAAAACTTGAAAGTGGCGTTGCAAATGCGGTGGCAGAAGCAATGAAAGAATGGGCTGTTACACATGGCGCAACTCATTATACTCATTGGTTTCAGCCGTTAACCGGAATTACGGCTGAAAAACATGACAGCTTTATTTCTCCATCACCTGATGGAGGAGTAATCATGGAATTTTCAGGAAAAGAATTGATAAAAGGGGAGCCGGATGCATCATCCTTTCCATCAGGAGGACTGAGAGCGACTTTTGAGGCAAGGGGGTATACTGCCTGGGATCCGACATCGTATGCGTTTATCAAAGAAAAGACACTTTGTATTCCAACAGCGTTCTGTTCTTATGGGGGAGAAGCGCTTGATAAAAAAACGCCTCTGCTGCGTTCAATGAAAGCACTTAATAAACAGGCGCTTAGAATTTTGCGATTATTTGGGGATGATGAAGTGAGATGCGTACATACATCTGTTGGAACGGAACAGGAATACTTTCTAATTACAAAAGAAATGTACGAACAGAGGAAAGATCTGCGCTTTACAGGAAGAACTTTGTTTGGAGCAAAACCGCCAAAAGGTCAGGAAATGGATGACCATTATTTTGGAGCTATTAAGCCACGGGTGGAAGCGTATATGGAAGATCTTAATAAAGAATTATGGAAACTTGGAATTTTTGCTAAAACAGAACATAACGAAGTAGCTCCGGCACAGCATGAACTTGCACCAATTTATACAACAACCAACATTGCTACAGATCATAACCAGCTTACGATGGAGATGATGCAGAAAGTTGCAGAAAAACACGGACTTGTTTGTTTGCTTCATGAAAAACCGTTTGCAGGGGTTAATGGCAGCGGTAAGCACAATAACTGGTCACTGACTACAGATTCTGGTGTCAATCTGCTTTCGCCTGGAGAAACACCGCATGAGAATGCACAGTTTCTGTTGTTTTTATGTGCAGTTATTAAGGCGGTAGATGATTATCAGGATCTTCTTAGAATATCCGTTGCGACAGCTGGGAATGATCATCGTCTCGGAGCCAATGAAGCGCCGCCGGCTGTTGTATCAATGTTCCTTGGGGATGAGTTAAACGCGATATTGGAGGCTATCGAACATGACCGCCCTTATGAAGGTGCGGAGAAAATGCAGATGAAACTCGGCGCTGATGTTCTTCCGAAATTCCGGAGAGATACAACGGATCGAAATCGTACATCTCCATTTGCATTTACCGGAAATAAGTTTGAATTTCGAATGCTTGGTTCATCAAATAGTATTGCATGTGCAAATATTATGCTAAATAGTGCAGTGGCAGAAAGCTTGAAAATCTATGCAGATAGGCTTGAACAGGCAAAGGATTTTGAACAGACGCTGCATGCTATGATACAAAAAACAATCCGCGATCATAAATATATTATTTTCAATGGAAATGGTTATGATGATACATGGATTTGGGAAGCAACAGAAAAACGCGGATTAAAAAATTACCGTACAACACCAGACTGTATGCCACATTTGCTTGATGAGAAAAATGTGAAGATGCTGACATCGCATAAGGTGTTTTCCGAAGCAGAATTAAAATCCAGATGCGAGATTATGCTCGAAAATTATTGCAAAACAATTATTATTGAAGCAAACACAATGGCAGATATGGCGCGGACAGAGATTATCCCGGCAGTAGAGTCCTACACACTGGAACTTGCAAAAACAGCAGCATTAAAAAGGACAGTGGATGCTGCACTTGCATGTCGTTACGAAAGTACATTGATCCGAAAACTGTCTGTGCTGACAGATGAGATGGCAATACGGACAGAAGCACTGGAGGAAGTATTACTAAAACTTCAAGAGACAGACTGTGTGCTGAAACAGTCTTATCAGATTAGGGATACACTTCTTACTAAAATGAGTGAACTTCGGGTCGCATGCGATGAAGCTGAAACATTGACGGCGAAGAAATATTGGCCGTTTCCAACTTACGGGGATCTTTTATTTGGCGTAAGTTAATGGATAAATGTGGTTAGACAGCGAGAACAAACTTCGTATAAATAATGAAAAGAAAGAGGAAGACTTATGACAAAATATATTTTTGTAACCGGAGGAGTGGTGTCTGGCCTTGGAAAAGGGATTACAGCGGCATCACTTGGGCGCCTGTTAAAATCGCGTGGACTAAAAGTTGCCGCACAAAAATTAGACCCATACATTAATGTGGACCCGGGAACAATGAGTCCATATCAGCATGGAGAAGTTTATGTAACAGAAGACGGGGCGGAAACAGATTTGGATCTTGGCCATTATGAACGGTTTATTGATGAGGATTTGAATCGTTTTTCTAATCTGACAGCCGGAAAAGTTTATTGGAATGTGCTGAACAAAGAAAGACGCGGGGAATATCTTGGTTCGACCGTCCAGGTAATTCCGCATATAACAAATGAAATTAAAGAATTTATTTATCGTGTTGGAAAGCAGACGAATGCCGATGTAGTAATTACAGAAATCGGAGGAACCATTGGCGATATGGAATCCCAGCCATTTCTGGAGGCTGTTCGACAGATTGCTGTAGAAGTTGGACGGGAGAATAGTCTTTTTATTCATGTAACACTTGTTCCGTATTTAAGTGGTTCGGAAGAACATAAAACAAAACCAACACAGCATTCGGTAAAAGAATTGCAGGGAAGTGGGATTCATCCAGACATAGTCGTACTCCGTTCGGATCGTCCGCTGGAAGAGTCTGTGTTCCAAAAAATATCACTATTTTGTAATGTGAAAGCAGATTGTGTGATAGAAAATCGCACACTGCCTAATCTATATGAAGCGCCTCTTATGCTGGAAGAATCGAATTTTTCATCTGTTGTCTGCAGAGAATTACAATTGCATACAAAGGAAGCAGATCTGCAGGAATGGAAAGAACTTGTTCGAAAAATACATAATCGCTCAGGTGAAGTTAAAATTGCTCTTGTAGGAAAATATGTAAAACTTCATGATGCATACTTATCAGTTGCAGAGGCAATGCGGCATGCCGGTTATGAGAAACATACACATATTTGTATCCATTGGATTGACTCAGAACATTTAACAAAAGAAAACTTGCAAGAAACACTGAAAGGAATTCATGGAATTATTGTTCCAGGAGGGTTCGGAGAACGTGGGGTTGAAGGAATGATTCTTGCGGCAGACTATGCCAGAGAACAAAAAATCCCATATCTTGGCATATGTCTTGGAATGCAGATTGCTGTAATTGCCTGCGCAAGAAGTGCGGCTGGGATTACAGATGCCAATTCGGGTGAGTTCGATGAACAATGTAAGCACAAAGTGATTGATTTTATGCCGGGACAGCAGGATTGTATTGAAAAAGGAGGAACACTGCGATTGGGAAGCTACCCTTGCCGGATACGAAAAGGAACGGTGTTGAAAAAATGCTATGGAGCAAGTTATATTGAGGAACGCCATCGTCATCGCTATGAAATGAATAATGAGTACCGCAGTATACTTAGTAATGTAGGTTTGATCATTAGTGGAACTTCGCCGGATGACCGGCTTGTAGAGGCAATAGAATGGAAGTCACATCCATTTTATATAGGTGTACAGTTTCATCCGGAATTTAAAAGCCGTCCGAACCGTACACATCCACTTTTTCGGGAATTTATTCAGGCAGCACTGAATCGAAAAGCAGAAGAAGGAAGTGAAGAGGTGGCAGAAAATGATGAAACAATTTGACAGAAAAATTGTATTGGAAGATGGGAGTGAATATTACGGAAAAGGATTTGGAAGTGAGAAAAGTACAATAACAGAGCTTGTCTTTCATACAGGGATGGTAGGATATCAGGAAATTCTTTCAGATCCTTCATATACGTATCAGACAGTTGTAATGGCATATCCGCTGATTGGTAACTATGGAATGGTGGAAACAGATTATGAAACAGCGCTTCCAACAATTGGAGGATTGGTTGTACGGGAATATAATGATGTACCGTCAAATTTTTGCAGTAAAGCTTCGCTGGGAAAGATAATGAAGGCGTATCAGATTCCGGGGCTGTCTGGTGTAGATACGAGGCAGATCATACGAAAAATACGAAATACCGGAAGTTGTAAAGCCTTTCTAACAGATGCCAGTATGCCGAAAAAAGAATGTATGGAGCAATTGAAAAAATATCAATTTCCCAGAGATGCGGTAGCGTCTGTCAGTAGAAAGAAGATTGAATACTATCCGTTAGTGGAAAATCAATATCATGTAGCTGTAATTGACTGTGGAATGAAACAGAATATTGTTCGCTGCATGCAGCAACGAAGTTGTGCCCTGACTGTTTATCCGTGGAATACGGCGGCGGAAATTATTACGCAAGAAAAGCCTGATGGTATTTTTTTGTCCAATGGTCCCGGAAATCCGGAAGAAATGAAATCGGTTATAGAACTTGTAAAAACGCTTCGGGGACACTATCCAATTTTTGGAATCTGCCTTGGACATCAAATCATATCTCTTGCTTACGGAGCTAAAACTTATAAAATGAAATTTGGGCACAGAGGAGGAAATCATCCGGTCAAACGGCTTATGGATGGAAAGATAGAAATTACTTCTCAAAATCATTCTTATGCGGTGGATGCAGAGAGTTTGAAAAGAACGAAACTTGAGCTGACGCATGTGAATCTTCTGGACGGTACGGTCGAAGGAGCTGCATGTCCGGAAGAACATGTCTTTGGAGTACAATATCACCCGGAAAGTGCACCAGGTCCTAGAGACAGCATGTATTTATTTGATCAGTTTATTCAGGAAATGGAGGAAAATAAGTATGGCAAAAAGGACAGATTTGAATAAAATCCTTGTCATTGGTTCTGGACCGATTGTAATCGGCCAGGCGGCGGAATTTGACTATGCTGGAACACAGGCCTGTCTTGCACTGAAAGAAGAAGGATATGAAGTGATTTTATGCAATTCAAATCCGGCGACAATTATGACAGATACTGCAATTGCGGATAAAGTTTATATGGAACCACTCACACTGGAATATATGGCGAAGATTATCAGATATGAACGACCAGACGCAATCGTTCCGGGGATTGGTGGACAGACTGGATTAAATCTGGCTATGGAGCTTGAAGAAAAAGGGGTATTAAAAGAATGTCAAACAGAGCTTTTGGGTACCAGCAGTAAAAGTATTCGATGTGCAGAAGACAGGGAACAATTTAAAGAATTATGCGAAATGATTGGAGAACCGGTACTGCCTTCCCAAATTGCAGAAACGGTAGAAGAAATTGGAAAGGCAGCCGAAGAAATTGGGTATCCCGTTGTTCTTCGACCGGCATTTACACTTGGCGGTACTGGAGGAGGATTTGCAGATGATGCAGTACAGTGTCGTGAACTTGCGCGGCATGCATTGGAAATATCGCCAGTCCACCAGGTACTTGTAGAAAAAAGTGTTCGGGGATATAAAGAAATTGAATATGAAGTAATACGGGATGCAAATGATACTGCAATTGCAGTTTGTAATATGGAAAATATGGATCCAGTTGGAATACATACCGGAGATTCAATTGTTGTCTGTCCCTCACAGACATTAACAAACCGGGTGTATCAAATGCTTAGGGATAGTGCATTGAGATTGATCCGTGCATTAAAAATAGAAGGAGGATGCAATGTTCAGTTTGCGCTTGATCCAGAATCTTTTCAGTATTATGTTATTGAAGTGAACCCAAGAGTTTCACGTTCATCTGCACTGGCGTCAAAGGCGAGTGGCTATCCTATTGCAAGGGTGTCTGCCAAAATCGGAGTTGGAATGACACTGCATGAGATCAAACTAGTAAATACACCAGCGGTGTTTGAGCCTGCACTCGACTATGTCGTAACAAAAATGCCGCGTTTTCCGTTTGACAAATTTCCAGATGCAGATCAGAAACTTGGAACGCAGATGAAAGCAACAGGAGAGATAATGAGCATCGGGCGTACATTAGAAGAGAGTTTATTAAAGGCAGTTCGGTCTCTTGAAATTGGTGTTTCACATCTGTATTTGGAAAAGTTTGAGAAAATGAGAAAAGAAGAACTTCTTTCTTACATAAAAATTGGAACAGATGATAGGATTTTTGCTGTGGCACAGCTATTCAGACAAGGGAGCAGTGTAGATGAAATTGCGAAAGTAACAGGAATCGATTCGTTTTTCTTGATAAAAATCAGAAATATAATAAGAATGGAAAGAAGGCTAAAGGAGAAAACTGGTGAAGAAACAAAAAGATTACTGCATGAAGCAAAACGGATGGGATTTTCAGATCAGACAATTGCCAGATTCTGGAATCTGACTGAAGAAGAAGTATTCCAGATGAGAAAAGACAGTGGGATTATTCCGGTTTATAAAATGATCGATACTTGTGCTTCTGAATTTGAGAGCTATGTACCATATTTTTATTCTACTTATGAAACGGAAAATGAATCTATAGTTGAAAACAGAAAAAAAATAATTGTACTTGGATCGGGTCCGATTCGGATTGGTCAGGGAGTGGAATTTGATTATTCGACAGTACATGCTGTTAAAACAATTCAGAAAGCAGGATATGAGGCGATTGTAATTAATAATAATCCGGAAACAGTTTCAACAGATTACACAATTTCAGATAAATTATATTTTGAACCACTCTGTGCTGAAGACGTAATGAATGTCATTATGCTAGAAAAGCCAGAAGGCGTAATTGTTTCGCTTGGAGGTCAGACAGCGGTGAATTTGGCAAAACCACTTGCAGAGCGAGGCGTAAGAATTATCGGAACGGACTGGAAAGCGATCGAACGAGCTGAGAATAGAGATGAATTTGAAAAACTTCTTTTTCAGCTCGGAATTCCTCAACCTAAAGGAATGGCTGTTACTAATATGAAAGATGGACTGCGGGCAGCAAAAACGATAGGATATCCGGTGCTTGTGAGACCGAGTTTTGTGTTAGGTGGAAGAGCAATGCAAATCATTTCAGGAGAGGAGCAGCTTCGCCTGTATTTTGAAACATCTGTACAGATGAATGAAGAAACCCCAGTACTGGTGGATCACTATATCCGGGGAAAAGAAGTAGAAATCGATGGAATTTGTGATGGAAGAGATGTTTTTGTACCGGGGATTATGGAACTGGTAGAGAGAACCGGCATTCATTCTGGTGACTCGATTAGTGTTTATCCTACTTTTGGAATTTCTGAAAAAGTGAAACACACGATACTTTCATATGCCAAAAAGCTTGCGCTTGGCATTGGGATTATTGGATTATTTAATGTTCAGTTTATTGTCGATGAGAACTCCGAGGTATCAATTATCGAGGTAAATCCGCGCTCTTCGCGTACTGTTCCGTTTTTGTCAAAAGCAACCGGCTATCCGCTTGCAGATATTGCGATAAAAGCGATGTTAGGTATTGGGCTCAAACAACAGGGAATAGAGATGCTTTCTCCACCCGAAAGGCATACCTGGTATGTGAAAGCACCGGCTTTTTCTTTTGAAAAACTAAGTGGGATGGATGCATATTTATCTCCAGAAATGAAATCAACAGGAGAGGCTATCGGTTATGACAAGAAGCTTTCAAGAGCTATGTATAAGGCATTGATTGCATCTGGGGTTAGAATGAAAAACTATGGAACAGTCCTTGTTACCCTTGCAGATGAAGATAAAGAAGAAGCACTGCGTCTAATCCGCAGATTTTACCAAATGGGATTTAATATTGAAGCAACAAAAGGAACAGGAGAATTTTTGAAATCGAAAGGAATTCGCACGCGGATTCTAAAAAAACCAAGTGAAAACAGCACGGAAATTTTTGATACGATACGTAACGGTCATATTAGTTATGTTATCAATACAAGAGCAGTTATGTCAGGTGTTCACTATGAAGATGGTCTGATTATTCGCAGAGCGGCAATTGAAAATAATGTGACAATGTTTACATCTCTGGATACAGTTAAAGTCATTCTGGATGTTTTAGAAGAGATAACGATTAATGTTTCTCCGATTAAATAAGTTTAAAATCAGAGAAGAGAAAGGATAAAAACAATGACACCAAATAAGAATTATGAAAAATTGAAAGACTCCTATTTGTTTCATAATATTGCGCAAAAAATAAAGATATACACGGAACAGAACCCAGATACATATTTGTACCGGATGGGAATTGGCGACGTATCACTACCGCTGTGTAGAGCTGTCATTTCAGAACTGCATAAGGCAGTCGATGATCAGTCAGAAAAGAAAACATTTCACGGGTATATGCCAGAATGCGGAGATCCGTTGCTGCGTCATAATATTGCACAATTTTATCAGAAAAGAGGAGTAGCGATTTCGGAAGAGGAAGTTTTTGTTTCCAGTGGCGCAAGCGATGAACTGGGAGACATATTAGATTTATTTGGACCGGGGCAGAAAACGCTAATTATGGAACCAACATATCCGGCTTATGTGGATGCGAACATCATTGCGGGAAATCAAATCATTCATGTTCCTTCCGGAAAAGAAAATCATTTTCTTCCAATGCCGGACTGGTCAGTACAGGCAGATATTATTTATTTGTGTTCACCCAATAATCCGACAGGAGCAGTATATAATCGCACGCAGTTAAAGGAATGGGTTGACTATGCAAATGAGATAAATGCAGTTATTTTATTTGATGCTGCTTATGAAGCATTTATAGAGGAAAAAAAGATTCCCCATAGTATTTTTGAAATAGAAGGTGCGGATACCTGTGCTATTGAGATATGTTCTCTGTCTAAAACGGCAGGATTTACTGGAACAAGATGTGGATACACAATTTTGCCTCAAAAACTTGTGCGGGGAGGAATGAAGTTACAGCAGATGTGGGTTCGTAACCGAACAACTAAAACGAATGGGGTATCTTATATTATTCAGAAGGGAGCGGCAGCAATTTTTACAGACGAAGGGCAAAAACAGATTCGGGAAAACATTGCTGTTTATAAGAAAAATGCAGCCTGCTTTATGCGGGCATTGGACGAACTTGGTATTTGGTACTGTGGAGGGAAAAATGCACCGTATATATGGATGCAGTGTCCAAAAGATATGGGAAGCTGGGAATTTTTTGAAGAATTACTTCGCAAAATACAGGTTGTAGGAACACCAGGCGAAGGTTTTGGAGCCTGTGGTGAAGGGTATTTTCGATTTTCTACATTCGGATCATTGGAAGATACGGAGGAAGCAGTAAAACGATTAAAGATACTTCTAAAATCAGGCATATAGAAAAATCTTGGATAGTGTATTGCTATCTGAATTGGAATAATGTTATAATCTTATTTATAAAAGTTTGTAAACAGCAACAGGTAAAGTAGGTGGCATCTTGAAGAATAAGATTAAACAATTTGCAAAAGGAAATTTTCAGATTTCGCGGCCGGAAATATATTTCCCACAGACACATTTGGAACTTCTGATTGGAGAAGGAGAGATATATCAGGGCAGCTTCCGCATAGAAAACCGTCTGGATGGAGATATCAGAGGGCTGGTATATCCATCCTCTTTTCGTATCAATTGTGTGGAATCAGGTTTTGAAGGGGCTTCTGTAGAAGTTCATTTTACCTATGATGGACGAGGACTGGAACCGGGATTTGTAGAACGGGGAACATTTACTGTCGTGACGAATGGAGGCGAGTATGAGATTACCTTTACAGCTATTGTAGAGAAACCATTTGTCATGACATCTTGTGGAAAAGTACAGTCGCTGAAAGAATTTCGGGAACTTGCCTATCAGGATTTCGGAGAAGCGCATCGTTTATTCCGTTCCAGAGTGTTCTATGATGTGCTGAAATATGAGGAAAAGTGGATTTATTCTTTGTATGATAATATGCGAAAATGGTCTTTGAGCGAGCAGGCATTGGAAGAATTTCTTGTTGGTACGAAGCAGAAAGAAAGGATTTTTCTGTCTTTTCAGGAAGAAGAACGAGAATTTGAAAATATACTAGAAGCAACGAAAGACGAGATCCATCTGGAGAAAAATACATGGGGACATCTGACAGCGTATGTGCGTGTAGAAGGAAAGTTTTTGAAAGTTGCCCGCAGTCAGATTGTAATAGATGATTTTGTTGGGAATCAATGTAGCCTTCCGTACATCATAGAGGAAGATGGTCTTCACCAAGGATATAATTATGGGCGGATTTATGTGGATACACCGTATGAAGAAATCTGCTGTGAGATTACAGTACATCAGGCTTTATTGAATTCGAGAAAAGAAAGGGAAGAAGAGTTTATTCTGGCGCAGACACTGAAAGGCTATCTCGGCGTTGAGTCAGGACGCATGGAAAAAAGTCTCTGGGCAGAAGAGGCGATAAACCGTTTTCAGAAATTAAGAGAACTGGCCCCAGAACAGGAAGTTTATCAATTAATGTTGGCTCATGTGTATCTGGTCAGCGAGAAGAGAGAAGAAGCGAGATGGCTTTTGGAGCATTATAATTATAAGAAGTCAGATCTTGGACACACTCCGGAGAGAGCGCTTTATTATTTGTATTTGATGCTGTTGCTGAATCCGGAAGAGGAACAAAGACGTAAAGTAACAGAAGAGATGCGAAGGCTTCATACCAAATTTCCGCATAACTGGCGTATTGCTGTGATGTTGATCGAAACTGATGGCGTTTATGAAAATACATCTGCTAAGATACGGATGATGGAGAGACAGTTTGAAATTGGAGCTCACAGTCTTATGTTTTATCTTCAGGCATTTCGGTATTTAAAAGAGCGTCCGGATTACTTAAAACAGCTAAACACATTTGAAATCCAGGTTGTTAATTTTGCAGTAAAATATCAGATCTGCGGCGAAGAGATGGCAGATCAGACAGCGGAGTTGGCGTGTCAGAAGAAGAGCTTTGACAAAAGTTTGTATCGGTTATTGGTAAAGTGCTACAAGAAGTATCATACGCCTGTTATCTTGCAGGCTATCTGCGTCCAATTGATTAAAGGGCAGCATATGGAAAGTTGCTATCATATTTGGTTCCAGAAAGCTATTGAAAAGGGATTGAAGATTGCACAGCTTTATGAATATTATATGTTTAGCCTGGAAGAAAAAAGAGTAAGTGGAAAGTTGCCGCGTACAATTTACCTTTACTTTCTTCATGGAAACACATTAAATGACAGGAAAGCAGCTCTTTTATATGCGAATATCATTACTTACGAGCCAGAAGATAGTTCTATTTATGAAAGCTATCGGGAGCGCATCGAAGAATTTGCGTGGAGCCAATTAGAAAAAAGAAAGATCAGTGAAGAATTAAGGATTATTTATCGGAGGTTTTTTACGGAAGAAGGTATGACGCCGAAGCGAATGGAAGCGCTTTATGATATTTGCCATGCTTACCTTGTGACAACAACTCAGCCGGGAATGAAATATGTGCTTGTGTTGGAGGCGGATGGAACAATTAGTCAGCGGACAGCCTATGACCGGGAAGAGGGTGCGATTGTCTTTCTAAAACAAAAAGATTCCAGGATTGTTTGGGAAGGACAAAATGGCTGGCATTATGCAGATTCTGTTCCGTTTGAGAGTATACGTTTGTTTTATGAACAAAAATTCCTGGAATTGAGCCGGCATTACAATAATACTACTCAGGTTGAAGGAAGAGAACGCAAAGGAAGAGAACTTTCATTTGAAAACCTTCGTAAATATGGAATGGAGCGATATGAAGAAGAAAATATCTTTTGTATTTGCAGTAAACGAATCCGGGAAGAGAATTATGAGGAAGATGATTTACTAAGTTATCTCTGCTTTACACTGTTTGAATTGGGACAGTATGATAAAGTGACATTGACATATCTAGCGAATTTCTATTGCGGACCGACAGAACATATGAAAGATCTCTGGTATGCAGCAAAGCAGTATGAAGTGAATACAAAGAAGCTGGCGGAACGGATTATAACTCAGATGTTATTTTCGGAAGCAATGTATCATGAAGAGAAGATTTTTCAGGATTACTATGATGGAGTTCCTTATTTCCGAATCAAGCAGGCATATCTGGCGTTTGTCAGCCGGGAATATGTGCTGCGGAATCGAATGGTAGAACAATGCGTGTTCCGGATTATGGAAGATGAATATGGTGCAGAAGAGGAACTGGCAGATATTTGCAAGATTGCGCTTTTGAAGCGCTATTCAGGAGAGAATCTGGCGGGACGGGAAGAAAAGCTCTTCGGATGGCTTCGGGAAATGCGTATGAAAGGACTTGTATTTCCATTTTATCTGATGTATCCGGAATCTTGGCTTCGGGAAGTGCAGTTGTTTGATAAGATACTAATTCAGTATAAGGCAAAACATGCAGATAGCAGAGTGAAACTTCATTATCAAATAGTGCGTGATGAGCAGGAGGGGGTTGGATTTGACTCAGAGATTCTGATTCCGACTTATGAAAATATTTATGTAAAAGAGTTTACCTTATATAAAGATGAAAGGCTTCGGTACTATTTCAGGGAAACTGCTGCAGATGGAAGCACAGTGACAGAGAAGCGATCTTATTTGAAACGGAAATGGGCACATGCAGGCAAATATGGGAAATTAAATGAAATATCACTTCTTCCGCAAGAAAAGAGGGAAGAGGCAATGTGTTCATATGCGCTTGAAGATGCGCTGGCAGATAAATTGTTCCGAGTGTACTAATGAAGAGAAGGGGAAATACAGTTCGATGAAAGGTATGATGATAGGCTACGATTTAAATGAATATGGCTGTCAAATCAGCTATTTTGATGAGACAGAGAGAGAGCCGGCGACCTTAGAAGTGGCAGTAGATAATTATCAGATTCCGTTAGTGATTGGATATCATGATCATACATGGTTTTACGGAAAGCGAGCGAGAAGGCTCGCGGTTGTAAAAGAAGGGTATACTGTAGATGATCTTTGGAATAAAGCGATGGCTCAGGAAAAAATTACATATGAGAATCAGACATATGAAGCCGTGTGGCTTCTTGCCCGCTTTATTGAAATGTCACTGAAGAGCTTTGAGAATATCGGTGTGATTGTATTTACGTTGCCGAAAGTAAATGAAGACATTGTTCAGATGCTAAAAGGTATTGCCCAGAGGATAGGAATTGAGCGGAGAAATATTTATGTGCAGGATTATAAAGAAAGTTTCTGCTATTATATGTTTTATCAGCCAAAAGAGTTGTGGCAGTACGAATCAGCATTGCTATATTGTGATCGGAAAGAAATCCGCGCATTTATGCTGAAGAAGTTAAAAACAGCATTTGATAAAGGAAGAGATCCGTTTGTTACAGTGGAAGAAGTGGCTAATATTGGGATGGAAGAATTGAAAGCAGTTTTTCCAATGACAAATGAAGAGAAAGCTGCAGAAGCAGATGTAAGATTTCGGACTTTTGTTCAGGGAGTGTTTGAGAAAAGATTGATTTCTTCTGTTTATTTGACTGGAGAAGGATTTGATCAAAATTGGTATCCGAGTTCTCTGAAAGTGATTTGTAATGGCCGGCGTGCATTTCAGGGAAACAATCTCTATAGTAAAGGCGCATGTTATGCAGCATACAGACGCGGAATGAAGTTTGAAGAAGGACCTGTATATCTGGATGACACAAAAATGACAGAACAGATTTCTTTGAAAATTCGAAGAAGCGGAGGAGATGTATGGCAGCCGGTGATAAACTGGGGAGCACACTGGTATGAATCTGATTGTCAGTTAGAATTGCTTCTGACCGATGGGGAGGCAATTGAAATACGGATTGACTCGTTGGCGTCCGGTGAGAGTCGTATTGAGCAAATATCTCTTGATGGTCTTTCTGTAAGCCAGCCGTATACTGTGCGAGTACAGATGAAAATGCTGTTTCAGGATGATAAAACCTTGAAAGTTATGATAGAAGATATGGGATTGGGAGAGTTCTTTCCGGCAACGGGATTTGCAGCGGAGAAACTGATTCGGTTAGGAGGAAGCAATGGGCAGTTTAATTCTTTGTCACAGTAAAAAAGCATCTCAGCCATATGAGATTACAAGGATACACAGAAGAATTTATACGTTGGAAGAACTTTGCTATTATATTTCCAATAATCTGTATCTGATTGATTATACAGTGATGAATGAACAGCTTTGTGACTGGATTGCAGAAGAACTTGATATGAAAGATATGGCGTATACGTTGAAAAGTGCGATTAAGAGGCATGGAGCGGTAGAACAGTTTGTTTTGACAATTTTGAAACATTCCGGTATTTATACAAAGTCCGAAATCCTTCAAATCCAGAATGTGCTTGAAAAATTAAAAAATCAAAAAGAGATTGAGCGAAAAAAATATATGGGAGACAATCTTCTTGAAAGCGGCGAAGTTCGGGAAGCGATATTAGTATATCAGTCTATTATTTATGGAGAACCGGATGAATCGGTAGATGGAATTTTTTATGGTAACGTATATGGGTGTCTTGGAGCAGCTTATGGGCGTTTGTTTCTGTATGAAGAAGCTGCGCGCATGTATGAGAATGCATTTCAGATCTGTGAAGAAGAAAGTATGCTCATATCGTATATTTATTGTTGTAAGAATTATATGACAGCAGAGGCGTATAAGCAGCTTCTTGGAAAGAGTACGGTTTATATTGGGATTGATCGAGAGCTTCAAGAAATGTCAGAATCGTTGGCTGAAAAGATTCAAGTAGATGGTTCTGAACAGCTTTTAGAAAAATGGCGTGAAAAGTACCGGAAAAATATGTGATATAAATAAGAACTTATAAAGTATGTACAATATATAAGAAAAACTAATATAAGTATTTGAAAATAAATAATAAGTAAAGTGTAGACAAGGCAGGCGGATATGTTGATTTTCCGCCTGCCTTGTATTATAATCAAACCGTAAGCGGGGCGTAAAATGCTATACTGCTATATCATAAACAAATGAATGAAAAACGAAAGGAACTGGTGGACACGTATGAAAAAATTAGAACAGCTTTACGAAGGAAAAGCAAAGAAAGTATTTGCAACAGAGGATCCGGATATCGTAATTGTTGATTACAAGGATGATGCGACAGCTTTCAACGGCGAGAAAAAAGGTACGATTGTTGGAAAAGGTGTTGTTAACAACCGTATGACAAACTACATTTTCAAAGTTCTGGAAGAAAAAGGAGTTCCGACACATCTTGTAGAAGAACTGAGTGACCGTGAGACAGCTGTTAAGAAAGTAGAGATCGTTCCTCTTGAAGTAATCATACGTAATGTAGCAGCAGGAAGCTTCTCTAAGAGACTTGGAATCGAAGAAGGAACAAAGCTTCTCTGCCCGACACTGGAATTTAGTTATAAAGATGATGAATTGGGTGATCCGCTCATCAACAGCTATTTTGCAAAAGCAATTGGAGCTGCAACACAGGAGGAGATCGATAAGATTACAGAATATGCTTTTAAAGTAAATGATGTTCTGAAAGAGTTCTTCCTTGAAGCAGGAATTGAACTGATTGATTTCAAAATTGAGTTTGGACGTTATCATGGACAGATTATTCTTGCAGACGAAGTTTCTCCGGATACATGCAGACTTTGGGATGTAAAGACACATGAAAAGCTTGACAAAGACCGTTTCAGAAGAGATCTTGGTAATGTAGAAGATGCTTATCAGGAAGTATTTAAACGAATCGGAATTCAGTAAGGAGTTATTGATGCGAAGAGAAAAGAACTATGAAACAGCAGATTCCGGATTACATGAAGAATGTGGAGTATTCGGAGCATATGATTTTGATGGAGAGGATGTTTCATCTTCAATCTATTATGCGTTATTTGCGTTGCAGCATCGCGGACAGCAGTCTTGTGGAATTGCAGTGACAGATACAAAAGGAGTCTGTGGTGTACAGACGAAAAAAGGTATGGGACTTGTTAGTGAAGTGTTTCAAGAGGAGATGCTAGATGAACTATGTGGTAATCTTGGCGTAGGTCATGTACAGTATTCTGCAGATAAGGGATCCAATGTGGCAAATGCCCAACCGCTCGTAATTAATTATGTAAAAGGAACATTGGCAATTTCCTATAACGGAAGTTTGGTCAATGCAGCTCAGTTAAAACATGAACTGGAATATACAGGAGCAATTTTCCAGACGAGCAACGATTCAGAAGTGATTGCATATCACATCGCACGTGAACGTCTTCATGCAAAGACAGCAGAAGAAGCAGTTGCCCATGCGATGGACAAGATGCAAGGAGCTTATGCGCTGATTATTGCAAGTCCGCGCAAGATGATCGGTGTGCGCGATCCATACGGATTGAAACCGCTTTGTATCGGAAAAAGAGGAAATGCCTACTATCTGGCATCAGAAAGCTGCGCACTTTCTGCAATCGGAGCAGAGTTTGTTCGGGATGTAGAACCGGGAGAGATTGTAACGATTATGAATGGTGAAATGTCTTCGAATAAAACAATGACAATTCCAAAAGAAAAGCAGGCTAGATGTATTTTTGAATACATTTATTTTGCCAGACCAGATAGTACAATTGATGGAATGAATGTATATCATTCCCGAATTCTTGCCGGAAAAGCACTTGCAGAATGTTATCCAGTAGAAGCGGATCTTGTTGTTGGCGTGCCGGACTCAGGAATTGCGGCTGCGAAAGGGTATGCAGAAGGTTCCGGAATTCCGTATGGTATTGCTTTCCATAAGAATAGTTATGTTGGAAGAACATTTATTAAACCAAAACAAAGTCAGAGAGAATCCAGTGTAAAGATTAAACTGAATGTAATTGAAGAAGTTGTACGAGGAAAACGGATCGTTATGGTAGATGATTCTATTGTGCGAGGTACAACATGTGCCAATATCATCAAGATGTTAAAAGCAGCAGGGGCAAAGGAAGTACATGTAAGAATCAGCTCACCACCGTTTTTATATCCTTGTTATTTCGGTACAGATGTGCCGTCCAATAAAGATCTGATTGCTCATACACATACGCAGGAAGAAATTCGTGAGTTGATCGGTGCAGATTCTCTTGGTTATATGAAAATTGAGAAGCTGCAGGAGACAGTTGGAGATATTTGTTTCTGTGATGCATGCTTTACAGGAAACTATCCAATGGAGATTCCAAAACAGGAGGAAGAATAATTGAGTCATAATAGATATCAGAGCCCACTATCAGAACGTTATGCAAGTCCGCAGATGCAGTATATTTTTTCACCGGATATGAAGTTTCGAACATGGAGAAGATTATGGATCGCACTTGCAGAAACAGAGAAAGAGCTGGGACTGCCAATTACGGAAGAGCAGATTGAAGAATTAAAGGTCCATGCGGAAGACATTAACTATGATGTGGCAAAAGAACGAGAGAAAATTGTACGTCATGATGTTATGTCTCATGTATATGCTTATGGACAGCAATGTCCGAAAGCAAAGGGAATCATTCATCTTGGAGCAACATCTTGCTATGTAGGGGATAATACGGATATTATCATCATGGCAGAAGCTTTGAAGCTTGTAAAAAGTAAATTAATCAATGTGATTTCAGAACTGGCTAAGTTTGCGGATGAATATAAAGCACAGCCGACATTGGCATTCACACATTTTCAGCCGGCACAGCCTACAACCGTTGGAAAACGTGCTACGCTCTGGTTGCAGGAATTCCTTATGGATCTGGAAGATTTGGAATATGTGCTTGGAAGCTTAAAACTGCTTGGCTCCAAAGGAACAACGGGAACACAGGCGAGCTTTAAGGAATTATTTGATGGAGATGAAGAAAAAATCAATCGGGTTGATTCGATGATTGCGAAGAAGATGGGATTTGCAAACTGCTATCCGGTATCCGGACAGACTTATTCACGAAAAGTAGATACGAGAGTACTGAATGTTTTAGCTGGAATTGCAGCGAGCGCACATAAAATGTCGAATGATATCCGACTTCTTCAGCATTTGAAGGAAGTAGAAGAACCTTTTGAAAAAACACAGATTGGATCATCTGCTATGGCATATAAGAGAAACCCAATGCGCAGCGAACGTATTGCATCTTTGGCGAGATATGTTATGATCGATGCATTGAATCCGGCAATTACTTCTGCGACGCAGTGGTTTGAAAGAACACTGGATGATTCTGCAAATAAGCGCCTCAGTGTACCGGAAGGATTTCTTGCGATTGATGGCATTCTTGATCTCTGCATGAATGTTGTGGATGGACTTGTTGTGTATCCAAAAGTCATTGAGAAACGTTTGATGTCAGAACTGCCATTTATGGCGACAGAAAATATTATGATGGATGCGGTAAAAGCAGGAGGAGACCGTCAGGAACTCCATGAGCGTATTCGTGAACTGTCTATGGAAGCAGGAAAGAACGTCAAAGAAAAAGGCCTGGATAATAACTTATTGGAATTAATTGCAGCAGATCCGGCATTTAAATTATCTCTTGAAGATCTGAAAGCAGCAATGGAGCCGTCCAGATATACAGGACGTGCGAAAGAACAGGTAGAAATGTTCTTAAGTGAAGTGGTTTATCCAGTACTGGAAGTCAATAAAGATCTTCTTGGCATGACAGCAGAAATTAATGTCTAACAAGTTGAGTTTTATATTTTATCAAAACAAACAATGTAAGGCAAAAGAAGAGATCAGATATAGAGTCTGGTCTCTTTTGCAGTTTAGAAAACAGGTGTTTTTGTTGAATTTGTATATGTTAATAAAAATGCGCTTTAATTGATTAAAATGTATAGACGGAATATTTGCTAAAAAAAGTATAAAGAAATTGTGAAATAAGAATAAAAAAGTTTGTCTAAATAATATCAGTCTTTTTCTTTGGTAAAGAAAATGGGTAAAAATATACAAAAAAGTAAATGCAAAATCATTATTATTGAATAATATGCTTAAAAGTGCTATCATAAATGAGTACAATAATTTATTTAGTTTATCAATAGGACAAAGGAGGGTGTTTTATGCAGCAACTAAATGAGTTTGTAGTATCAATTAATGACGCGTTAACAGGATATATCCTGATTATCGCACTGTTTGGAGCAGGTATCTGGTTCTCTTTCCGACTGAAGTTTATTCAGGTCAGAGGATTTGGAGAAGGAATGCGAAGAACGTTTGGAGGACTTTTTGGTAAGAAAGGCGAAGCTGGTAAGGATGGTATGTCTTCTTTCCAGGCGCTGGCAACAGCGATTGCCGCACAGGTAGGTACCGGTAATATCGCCGGTGCAGCAACGGCAATTGCGGTTGGCGGACCGGGTGCAATTTTCTGGATGTGGATTGCTGCATTCTTAGGTATGGCAACAATCTACTGCGAGGCTTTGATGGCTCAGAAGTATAAACAGGTGAGCAAAGACGGTACTGTAACCGGTGGTCCGGTGTACTATATCCGTGCAGCTTTCCCGAATGGCTTTGGTAAAGTTCTTGCAGCAATTTTTGCAGTGTTGATCGTATTCGCACTTGGATTTATGGGAAATGCAGTGCAGTCTAACTCTATTGCGGCGTCATTCCACACGGCGTTTGGAATTCCACAGATTGCAACAGGAATTGTTGTGGCTGTAATGGCAGTATTTGTGTTTAGCGGTGGTATGAAACGTATTGCAAAAGTTACGGAAACAATCGTTCCGATTATGGCAGCTCTTTATATTGTAGGTGCATTGATCGTTATCATTGCTAATATCGAAGCTCTTCCGGGAGTAATCCGTGATATCTTTGTAGGAGCATTTAATCCGGCAGCAGTAGCCGGAGGTGCGATGGGCGCTACAATAAAGCTTGCGGTTCAGAAAGGTGTTGGACGTGGTTTATTCTCTAATGAAGCTGGTATGGGTTCCACACCACATGCACACGCAGTAGCGAAAGTAAATCATCCGGTAGAACAGGGATTCGTTGCCATGATTGGTGTATTTATTGATACATTTATCGTATTAAACTTAACAGCATTTGTTATCCTGACAACAGGAAGCCGCGCAACAGGCTTGACAGGTGCAGAACTTTCGCAGTATGCATTTTCATCTTTATTTGGAAAAGCGGGAGATATCTTTATTGCAATTTGTATGTTCTTCTTCGCGTTTTCAACAATTGTCGGATGGTATTTCTTTGGTGAGGCAAATATTCGTTATCTGTTTGGACCGAAAGCAATTAAGTTTTATATTCCATTAGTTTGCCTCTGTGTTGTAGCGGGTTCACTTGGTGAAGTTAATCTTGTTTGGAACATGGCAGACTGCTTTAACAGTATGATGGTAGTACCAAATATCATTGGTCTTCTTGCTTTGAGCAAAGTAATTCAAAATGTACATAACGATTATTTTAAAACACATACATTAGGAAAAAAGAAAAATAAATAACGAAAAAACTCGAAAAAAACAAAAAAAGAACTAGCATTATTACGAAAACTGTGTTATAATCAACTCAAGTCATAGAGAGAATGATTAAGGAAAATGTTTTTATAGAAAAATTAAATAGTAGGATGAATTTTCCAGTGAGAGAGTCGTGAGACCGCCGAAGATGCAAACCAGATATAAGTTGGTGAAACTTTCAGGCAAAAGGAACCGGAAAAGGACTACGTTCTGAATGAAGTTTTGAAATTCGAGACAAAGACAGAAAGGGGACTGCTTGGAGGCTCAGGGGCTATAAGTGGTTCCTTTTTTTACAACAGGTGGTTGAAACATGAAAAACAAGTTTATTATCATTACCAACAATCCGCTTGTCAAAGAAGAATTGGGTGGATTGTATAATGTTGAGTATTTAGAAATCTCATATGAGGACATCCTCAGAACAGTGAGAGACAGAATTTATAAAGGGTATGAATTATTGACACATCCGTTATCAGGAAGTGTTAAACCGAATGAAACTCCGTACAAATCAATTATGATTTCGGAGGACATCAGAGGACTTGATATAAAACAGATGCGGATTATTGAATCTGCAATTCAGTCCTGCAAGAAGTTTCAGTTTAAGTCTGATCAATATGCGCCGCAAGTCTATGAAGATTTCCAGATAGTAGATTTGACACTTATTTCGAGTGCGCTTCCATCAGCGACTGCATGGTAAAGGCTGTATGAGTACGAAAGTACTTTGGCAACATACACACATATTTTTATAAGGAGGGAATTACAGTGAGAAGACTAGAAGTAGGTCATATCTTCATTAAAGACATTCAGTTTGGATCAGAATCCAAAATCGTTGATGGTGTTCTTTATGTTGACGAAGAAGCTGTAAAGGCAGTTGTCCTTGAGGACGAAAAAATCAAAAGCGTAAAACTTGATATTGCAAGACCAGGAGAGAGCGTACGTATCACTCCGGTTAAAGACGTAATCGAACCACGTGTTAAAGTGGAAGGCCGTGGAGGAATTTTCCCGGGAGTTATCGCTAAAGTTGACACAGTTGGAGAAGGAAAAACATATGCATTAAAAGGCATGGCAGTTGTTACAGCTGGTAAGATCGTTGGTTTCCAGGAAGGTATCATCGATATGACAGGCCCGGGTGCACAGTACACACCATTCTCTAAATTAAACAACTTAGTAGTTGTTTGTGAACCTGTTGATGATATCAAACAGCATGATTACGAAGCAGCCGTAAGATTTGCAGGATTCAGAGTAGCATGCTACTTAGGTGAATTAGCTCGCGAACTTACTCCAGACGAGACAAAAGTATATGAATCTTACGGAGTAATGGAAGGTAAAGAAAAATTCCCGAATCTTCCGAGAGTTGCTTATGTACAGATGTTACAGAGCCAGGGACTTCTTCATGACACATATGTATACGGCGTTGACGCTAAGAAAACATTATCTACAATCATGACAACAACAGAAAGCATGGACGGTGCAATCGTTTCAGGTAACTGTGTATCTGCTTGTGATAAAAACCCTACATATGTACATGAAAACAACCAGGTTGTTCAGGAATTATTTGAAAAACATGGTAAAGAAATCAACTTTGTTTGCCATATCCTTACAAATGAGAACGTTTACCTTGCTGACAAACAGCGTTCATCTGACTGGACAGCAAAACTTTGCCGTTTCTTAGATTTAGACGGTGTAATCGTATCTCAGGAAGGTTTCGGTAACCCGGATACTGACCTTATCATGAATACAAAGAAGATCGAAGCTGAAGGTGTTAAGACAGTTATCATCACAGATGAGTATGCTGGACGTGACGGAAAATCTCAGTCACTTGCAGATGCTGATGCTGCTGCAGATGCTGTAGTAACAGGCGGAAATGCAAACCAGGTTATCGTTCTTCCTAAACTTGATAAAGTAATCGGAACATTAGATTACGTTAACACTATCGCTGGTGGTAATGAACACAGTATACGCGAAGATGGAAGCATTGAAGTAGAGATTCAGGCAATCACAGGCGCTACAAACGAAACTGGATTTAGCTACTTAACAGCCAGATAGTGAAGGAGGAGAATTAGAATGTTAAAAGCAGTACATTATATTAACCAGTTCTTCGCTAATATTGGTGGAGAAGAAAAAGCTGATTACCCGGTTGAAGTTCGCGTTGGCGAAGTAGTAGGACCTGGTTTAGCTTTAAAACAGGGTCTGGAAGGTGAAGTAGAAATCGTTGCTACTATCATCTGCGGTGACTCTTACTTCAATGAAAATCTTGAAGCAGCTAAAGCTGAAATCCTTGCAGCTGTAAAAGAACAGAATCCAGATGTATTCATCGCTGGACCGGCTTTCAACGCTGGACGTTACGGTGTGGCTTGTGGAACAATCTGTGACGCTGTTCAGGAAGAATTAGGAATTCCGGCAGTTACAGGTATGTACGTAGAGAACCCGGGTGCTGATATGTTCAAACAGAAAGTTTACACAGTACCTACAAAGAACAGTGCAGCTGGTATGAGAGATGCTATGAAGAAACTTGTTCCATTAGCATTAAAACTTGCTAAGAAAGAGCCAATCGGTGCTTCTTGCCAGGACAACTATATGCCAAACGGTGTTCGTGTGAACTTCTTTGAAAAAGAAACAGGTTCTAAACGTGCTGTTGATATGCTTATGAAGAAATTGGCTGGTAAACCATTCGAAACAGAGTATCCAATGCCAAGTTTCGACCGTGTTGCTCCGCAGCCGGCTATCAAAGATATGTCTAAAGCTACAATCGCTTTAGTTACATCTGGTGGTATCGTTCCGAAAGGAAATCCAGATCATATTGAAGCATCTAATGCATCTCACTACGGTGAATATGACATTACAGGTGTTATGGACTTAACAGAAGAAACATATGAGACAGCTCATGGTGGATACGATCCAGTATACGCTAATGAAGATGCAGACCGCGTTCTTCCGGTTGACGTTCTTCGTCAGTTCGAGAAAGAAGGCAAAATCGGTAAGTTACATAACAAATTCTACACAACAGTTGGTAACGGTACAGCTGTAAAATCTTCTTTAGCATTTGCTGAAGAATTTTCACAGAAACTGATCGCTGATGGAGTAGATGCAGTTATCTTAACTTCTACTTGAGGTACTTGTACACGTTGCGGTGCAACGATGGTAAAAGGTATCGAAGCAGCTGGAATCCCGGTTGTTCATATTTGTACAGTAACACCTATTTCAATGACAGTTGGAGCTAACAGAATCGTTCCTGCTATTGCTATTCCGCATCCACTTGGAAATCCGGCTCTGGATAAAGATGAAGAATACAAACTGCGTGAAGGAATCGTAGAAAAAGCTCTTAACGCACTGTGCACAGAAGTTGAAGATCAGACGATCTTTGATAAATAATAAATGCTAATGCATTAAGAAAGAAGGAGAAAACGTTATGAGCAAACTTTATGACGTTGTTGTCCTGGGTGCAGGTCCTGCTGGTTTAGCAGCAGGACTGTATGCAGGAAGATCACGCCTTTCTACAGTAATCGTAGAAAAAGGTAAAGACGGTGGACAGATCGCTATTACAGATGAGATCGAGAACTATCCTGGACAGACAGTAGAAGGTGAAAGCGGACCTTCACTCATCGCTAGAATGACAGAACAGGCTGCTAAATTCGGCTGTGACAGAGTTGCTGCTACAGTTGAAAAAGTTGTTCTTGAAGGCGATGTAAAAAAAGTTATCACAAGTAAAGGTGAAGAAATCTGCGGTAAGACAATTATTCTTGCTACAGGTGCTCACTCAAGACCGATTGGATGTAAAAACGAGAAAGAATTCATCGGTAGAGGTGTTTCTTACTGTGCTACATGCGATGCTAACTTCTTCGAAGACTTTGAAGTTTTCGTAGTAGGTGGCGGAGACTCAGCAGTAGAGGAAGCTATGTACCTTACAAAATTCGCTCGTAAAGTTACAATCATTCACAGACGTGACGAATTACGTGCTGCAAAATCCATTCAGGAGAAGGCATTCAAGATGAATGACAATGGCAATGGAAAACTTCACTTTATGTGGGATTCTGTTGTTGAAGAAGTTGGCAGTGCTGACGGAGAAGATGGTCTTCTTAACAGAATGATCGTTAAGAATGTTAAAACTGGTGAAACAACAACAGTTGAAGCTGATGAAGAAGATGGATTATTCGGAGTATTCGGATTCATCGGTACAATTCCTAACACAGACGTATTTAAAGATACTGCACTTGAGATGGATGAACGTGGATACATCATTACAGATGAAAACATGAAAACAAATATCCCAGGTGTATACTCAGCAGGTGATGTTCGTGTGAAATCACTTCGCCAGGTTGTTACAGCAGCAGCTGATGGTGCTATCGCAGCAACACAGTGCGAGAAATATCTTGGTGAACTTGAGTAACAATTGACTAAGTTGATAATCTATGTTATCATGGATTACAGATAAAAAAGTCTGAAAAGGAGGTTGAACGAAATGCTGGAATTAACAAAAGACAACTTCAAAGAAGAAGTTTTAGAAGCAGAAGGCTACATTTTAGTTGATTACTTTGGAGATGGATGTGTTCCATGTCAGGCTTTAATGCCACATGTACACGGCTTTGAAGAAGTTTATGGTGATAAAATTAAATTTACATCATTAAACACAACTAAAGCTCGTCGTCTTGCTATTGGCCAGAAGATCTTAGGTCTTCCTGTTATTGCTATCTACAAAGATGGAGAGAAAGTTGACGAATGTGTGAAAGAAGACGCTACTCCAGAAAATGTAGAAGCAATGATTAAGAAATACTACGCTTAATCAGTAGCACTACATTATTTATTGCAAGCGCGTATAAACCAACAGGTTTTACGAATAAATTTAGGGAAAAAACAAGCAAAATAAAATGAGGAGGAATTTGAAATGGCAATTTTAGATGGAAAAAAAGTCATTATCATTGGCGACCGTGACGGCGTTCCGGGACCAGCTATCGCAGAATGTGCTAAAACAGCTGGCGCTGAAGTGATTTATTCAGCAACAGAATGCTTCGTCTGAACAAGCGCAGGCGCAATGGATTTAGAGAATCAGAAAAGGGTTAAAGATTTCGCTGACGAATACGGCGCAGAAAATATCGTTGTATTATTAGGTGCAGCAGAAGGCGAAGGCTCAGGCCTTGCAGCTGAGACTGTAACAGCAGGTGACCCAACATTCGCTGGTCCATTGACAGGAGTCCAGTTAGGACTTACGGTATTCCACGTATGTGAAGAAGAAGTTAAAGCAGAATTTGATCCAGCTGTTTATGACGAACAGGTTGGTATGATGGAAATGGTATTAGACGTTGACGATATTGCAAGTGAAATGTCTTCTATCCGTGAAGAATTTTGTAAATATTTATAAGATTAATTAGTGGGGTGATGAGGTAGCATGCTACCCCATCACCTTTATTCTTAAGGAAAATCACACTCACTTCCTTAAGTAACTTAATGAAAGGTGGACACAAGAATTATGAATAGTGTAATCAAAGGAGCAAGCTACGTATTAGCACATGTTCCTGAAATGGTATATTATAACGGAACAACTCAGACAACAGAGAAAGTTGTTAATCCGGAATCTGAATATTTAAAAGAACTTCCAAATCACCTTCGTACATATGAAGAATGTGTACAGTACTGGCCAAACCAGACATACATTGGAAACGCTCATCCGGATGATATGGCAAAAGTTCCATTCCCATTCTTCGAACAGAAAAAGGAAGATGCAAGCCGTTTTGGTAAATACGGTGAGATTATGCCACAGGATGAATTCTTGTTATTAGTTCAGATCTGTGATGTGTTCGAAGTTGTACTGTTAGACAAGAACTTCGTAGCAGAAGTTAAAGATAAATTCTGTGAAAATCCAATCATTACAGAAGCTATGAAAGAGAAGATCCACGAAGGATTTGAACTTTCTGAAATCGAACATTTCGTTAACGAAGAACATGCAGAAGGATTATACAACAACAACAAATTAGTTGGTTGTATTAAGAGAGCTCATGATATCGATGTTAACCTTTCTGCACATGTTATGCATGAGAACATGATGAGTAAAGCTTCAAGTGTTCTTGCATTAGCATATGCAGTACGTAACGCAGGTATTCAGCCAGAAGAAGTTGAATATGTAATCGACTGTGCTGAAGAGGCTTGTGGTGATATGAATCAGCGTGGTGGCGGTAACTTCGCTAAAGCTGCTGCTGAGATCGTAGGTCTTCCTAATGCAACAGGTTCTGACTCAAGAGGATTCTGTGCCGGACCTTCTCATGCATTAATTGAGGCTGCTTCTCTTGTTAAAGCAGGAGCATTCAAAACAGTTGTTGTTACAGCTGGTGGATGTACAGCTAAATTAGGTATGAATGGTAAAGACCATGTGAAAAAAGGTCTTCCGATTTTAGAGGACTGCTTAGGAGGATTCGCAGTTGTTCTTTCAGAGAACGATGGTGTAAACCCAGAAATCAATCTTGATATCATTGGACGTCATACAGTAGGAACAGGTTCTGCTCCGCAGGCTGTTATTGGTGGTCTTGTAACAGATCCACTGGAAAGAGTTGGAATGAAAGTTACAGATATCGATAAATTCTCTCCAGAGATGCAGAACCCAGATATTACAAAACCAGCTGGAGCAGGTGATGTTCCGCTTGCTAACTACAAGATGATCGCAGCTTTAGCTGTTAAACGTGGTGACATTCAGAGAACAGAAATCAATGATTTCGTTGAAAAACACGGTCTTGTAGGATGGGCTCCAACTCAGGGACATATTCCGTCAGGTGTTCCGTACATCGGATTCGCTCGTGAAGATATCCTTGAAGGAAAAATCAAAAATGCTATGATCATTGGTAAAGGAAGTTTATTCCTTGGTCGTATGACAAACTTATTCGATGGTGTATCTTTTGTAATTCAGGCAAATACAGGTGCTGAAGAAGCAAGCGCTGTATCAGAAGAAGAAATCAAAGGCTTAATTGCAAAAGCAATGAAAGATTTTGCGGCATCATTGATGACAGCAGAAGAATAGGAGTGAACGAAAATGCCAAGTAGTGTAGAAAAAATGATCGCTGCTACCTTTATGGAAATGGCACAGGGCTTAGAGAGCGGAAGCTACGGAAAACGTCCTAAAATTGCTCTTACTGGTATGGGTAGCGAACATGGCGAAGAAAACGCTATGGAAGCTGCAGTTGCAGCAGCAAAAGATGGAATCGATGTTTATTACATCGGTACATTAGAAGCAGAGGGTGTTACAACTGTTAAAGTTGCGGATGACGAAGAAGGACACAAAAAAATGGAAGAAATGCTTGCCAACAAGGAGATTGATGGTGCAGTAACAATGCACTTCCCATTCCCGATTGGTGTTTCTACTGTTGGTCGTGTTGTTACTCCTGCAAAAGGAAAAGAAATGTTCATCGCGAATACAACAGGTACATCCAGTGCAGATCGTATCGAAGGTATGATTAAAAATGCAGTTTACGGTGTAATCACAGCAAAAGCTTGTGGTATTAAGAATCCTACAATCGGTATTCTGAACGTAGACGGCGCTCGTCAGACAGAAAAAGCATTAAAAGAATTACAGGAAAAAGGATATGACATCGCATTTGCTGAATCAGGACGTGCTGATGGTGGATGTGTTATGAGAGGTAACGACGTACTTCAGGCATCTCCGGATGTTCTTGTAACAGACTCTTTAACAGGTAATATCTTAGTAAAAATGCTTTCTTCTTTCAACACAGGTGGAAGCTTCGAAGCAACAGGATACGGTTACGGTCCTGGAATCGGAGAAGGATATGAACAGTTAGTTATGATCGTTTCCCGTGCTTCTGGTGCACCGGTTATTGCGAATGCAATCCGTTATGCAGCACAGCTTGTAAGAGGAAAAGTATTCGAAGTATCTGCAAAAGAATTTGCAGCAGCTAAGAAAGCGGGCTTAAAAGATATCTTAGAAGCTCGTAAAGCAGCAGCAAAACCTGCAGCAGCTGAAGAAGAAGTAACAGCTCCGCCAGCAGAGATCGTAACAGCAGCAATTGCTGGTATCGAAGTTATGGATCTTGAGGATGCTGTAAAAGTACTCTGGAAACAGAAGATTTACGCTGAAAGTGGTATGGGATGTACAGGACCGATCATTCGTGTATCTGATGCAAACC
>JAGZJD010000077.1 GCA_018365895.1 Lachnospiraceae bacterium
GGTCGTGGTCAGGTTGTCTATACATCTCAGTCTTTCTTTGGAACTGTTCAGAATGTCCAGACTTGTCCGGACTGTCATGGAACGGGTAAGATTATCCGCGAAAAATGTCCGGATTGCAGTGGTACAGGATATATTTCCAGCCGTAAGAAGATTAAAGTGACGATTCCGGCAGGAATTGACAATGGCCAGAGCGTGCGAATCCGTGAGAAAGGCGAGCCGGGAGTGAACGGAGGACCAAGAGGTGATCTGCTTGTGGAAGTGGTTGTTTCAAGACATCCAATCTTCCAGCGTCAGGATATGCACATATTCTCTGTAGCTCCGATTTCATTTGCACAGGCTGCACTTGGAGGAGATGTCCGTATCAAGACCGTTGACGGTGATGTTATTTATACGGTAAAACCTGGCACAAAGACAGATACAAAAGTACGCCTGAAAGGAAAAGGTGTTCCATCTGTGAGAAATTCGCAGGTAAGAGGAGATCATTATGTAACACTAGTAATTCAGACTCCGGAGCATCTGAGTGCAGAAGCGAAAGAAGCGCTGCGCCATTTCGATGAACTGACAGGAAACACATTGAATCAGAATACGACGACATCAAAAGAAGAGCCGAAGAAAAAGAAAAAAGGTTTTATGAATAAGCTCAAAGAAACTTTTGAAGATCTGGAAGATTAAAAGCTACTTCGCAGAAAAACCCGTTGACATCGTCTGAGAAACTCTTTATAATTTATTTTAAACGCATATATTGTTATCGGGAAGAGAAAAATAACAAAAGAGCCCCCATATCGAGTATAAGAATATGATGTGTGAGTTTATTAAAATATAGTGTAGAACCGAGAGGATCAGAATAGATGAGTAGAAAAAGAGATGAAGAGAAAAGAAGTCGTTTGTGGGATGTTGTTATGACAGTAGCCACGGCTTTGATTGTAATTGTTGCGGTGTTTTTTATTGTGAAACTATTTACGGCGAATCCATTGGAAGGAACATGGAAATATCAGGATGGAGATCTTGTGCTGGCAATTCGCGGGAATAATGATATGTCTGTTCGATTGTCCGGTGTATATGAGGATTCGAATATTAAGATTCGTTTGAATTATACAATTGATAAAGATGAAAAGACAATCTCCATTAAGGCAGATGAGGCATCGCTGAAAGAGGCGGCAGAAGGTTCTGACAGTGCATTTACGGTAAGTGGGCTGGAGTCAGAGATCAGTATTTTGACAAATACATTTAATTATAATGTAGAGAAGAATAAATTGACGCTGACAGAGCGGGAGTACGGAGATAAGATCGTATTTCAGAAAAAATAAATAATATAACAGTGAATCCCTCTATGTATCATAGAGGGATTTGCCAGTTATGGGAAATGAACGGAGGAAGAGATATGAAGCGAGAAGAAACGAAGGCAATCCGCATTGGGGACCGCTGGATCGGAGGAGGCAATCCAATTGCAATCCAGTCAATGACAAATACGAAAACAGAAGATATAAAGGCAACTGTAGAGCAGATTTTGAAGTTAGAAGCAGCAGGATGTGAGATCATCCGGTGCGCCGTTCCAACGATGGAAGCAGCGGAAGCATTGCGTGAGATTAAAAAGCAGATTCATATTCCGCTTGTGGCAGATATTCATTTTGATTATCGTCTGGCGATTGCGGCGATCGAACACGGAGCAAATAAGATTCGGATCAATCCGGGGAATATTGGCGATAGCTCCCGCGTACGGGCTGTTGTAGATAAGGCAAAAGAATATAAGGTGCCGATTCGTGTCGGTGTAAACAGCGGCTCTCTTGAAAAAGCTCTCATTGAAAAATATAGAGGTGTTACGGCAGAAGGCATTGTAGAAAGCGCATTAGATAAAGTGCGGATGATTGAAGAGATGGACTATGATCAGATTGTTGTCAGCATCAAGTCATCAGATGTGCTGATGTGTGTTAAGGCGCATGAATTTATTTCTGAAGTATGTCCATATCCGCTGCATATTGGTATTACAGAATCGGGAACTTTGTTGTCCGGTAATATCAAGTCTTCTGTTGGACTTGGAATTATGCTGTATCAGGGACTTGGCGATACAATCCGGGTATCTCTGACAGGTGATCCGCTGGAAGAAATCAAGTCTGCCAAATTAATCTTAAAGACATTGGGGCTTCGCAAAGGCGGGATTGAAGTGGTATCCTGTCCGACTTGCGGGAGAACAAAGATTGATCTGATAGGACTGGCAAATCAGGTAGAAACAATGGTGGCAGATATTCCACTTGATATTAAAGTAGCTGTAATGGGCTGCGTTGTGAATGGACCGGGAGAGGCGAGAGAGGCTGATATTGGAATTGCCGGTGGAATTGGTGAAGGGCTTCTGATCAAAAAAGGAGAGATTATCAAAAAAGTAAAAGAGGAAGAACTTTTAAGCACACTGCGCGAAGAATTATTAAATTGGAAGGGATAGAATATGGGAAAACTTTTTTTCGATGTATTTCCGACATTAAAGACAGATGAAGAGCGAAAACTGCTGTTTCAGGAAACGGAAGTAGAAAAGGTAACAACAAATTCAGCAAGATCGTATCTGAAGGTTGATATGAGCAGCCGACATCTCATTCCGAAAAAAGATATTTATCAGATGGAACGAGCGATTAAAGAGCAGCTCTTTGCGCGTACGCCGATTGAAATCAGAATCAAAGAATCTTTTCATCTGTCTGAGCAGTATACACCGGAAAATCTTTTTCGCGAATATCGGGAGAGCATCTTCTGGGAATTGCGACAAAAAAGTCAGATTGAATATAGTATGCTGCAAAATGCGAAGTGTAGTTTTGAGGGAAGAGATATGATGTGTCTCGGATTAGAGGATACTGTTGTAGCTAAAGGGAAAAAAGATGAAATGATCTCTTATCTAACAGAAGTATTTACCGGTCGATGTCATATTCCGCTCAATATCCGCGTAGAGTACCACAAACCGAAAGAAAGTAAAATGAAGAAATTCAATGAACTGCAGCTGCAGCAGGAAGTGGAAGTTATCATGAAGCATAATGCTTCTTTAGTTAAGAGTCAGGAGGAACTCAAAGAAGAGGAGAATAAAAAGAAAGAAAAAATCTCTAATGAAAAAAGCAGAAAAAATGATGAGAAATCAGAAATATCGAACGGAAATGTGGATACCGGGAAGAAAATTTCAGAAGAAAAAAAAGAATTCAAGAAAGAATTTAAGAGAAATTATGCACCTTTGAAACGAGACGACGATCCGAACTTGATTTATGGACGAAATTTTGATGATGAGACGATTGAACTAAAAGAAGTAACGGGAGAAATGGGTGAAATCACATTCCGGGGAAAAGTTATCCAGTTTGATACGCGGGAAATTCGGAATGAGAAAACAATCATTATGTTTGCCGTAACAGATTTTACAGACACGATCATGGTAAAAATGTTTGCCAGAAATGAACATCTGCCGGAGCTGCTTGGTGAAATTAAAAAGGGTGTTTTCTTAAAAATTAAAGGTGTGACTACCATTGATAAATTTGATAATGAGCTGACGATCGGATCTGTGACCGGTATTAAAAAGGCACAGGATTTCACGGTAAGCCGAATGGATACGGCGCCTGAGAAACGAGTAGAACTTCATTGTCATACGAAAATGAGTGATATGGATGGGGTATCAGAAGTACAGGATCTTGTGAAGCGGGCGCATGACTGGGGACATAAGGCAATTGCCATTACGGATCATGGAGTTGTGCAGGCGTTCCCGGATGCAAATCATTTTATTGAAAAGTTGGAGAAAGATGATCCATTTAAAGTTATTTATGGCGTAGAAGGATATCTGGTCGATGATCTTATGAAAATTGCAGAGCGGGCAAAAGACCAGACACTGGAGGATACCTATGTTGTCTTTGATATTGAGACGACAGGATTTAGTTCTGTACAGGATCGGATCATTGAAATAGGTGCGGTAAAAGTAGAATATGGTGAGATTACGGGGCATTTCAGTGAATTTGTGAATCCGAAAATTCCGATTCCTTATCGAATTACCCAATTGACCAGTATCACAGATGAAATGGTCATGAATGCGCCGGGAATAGAGATAATTCTGCCAAAATTTCTGGAATTTGCGGAAGGGGCAGTACTTGTAGCCCATAATGCCGGATTTGATGTAGGATTTATTGAACAGAACTGCAGGAATATGGAATTAAGTACAGACTTTACTTATGTAGATACAGTAGCACTTGCCAGAGTGTTGTTGCCGACACTGTCAAAGTATAAATTGGATACGGTGGCAAAGGCATTGAATGTATCTCTTTTGAACCACCATCGGGCGGTAGATGATGCAAAAGCAACGTCAGAAATTTTTGTGAAATTTATTGAAATGCTGAAAGAGCGGGGCATTTATACACTGCAGGAAGTAAATGCTTTCGGGGATCTGAATCCTGATTCCATTAAAAAGCTTCCGACATATCATGTAATTATTCTGGCGCAGAATGATGCAGGAAGAGTAAATCTTTATCGGTTGATTTCCATGTCCCATTTGAAATACTATAACCGCCGTCCGCGAATTCCCAAAAGTGAATTGAACCGATACCGGGAAGGACTTCTTGTGGGAAGTGCCTGTGAGGCGGGGGAATTGTATCGAGCACTCCTTGATAATCGTTCAGAAGAACAGATTGCTAAAATTGTAGATTTCTATGATTATTTGGAAATACAGCCGGTAGGAAACAATATGTTTATGATTGACAGCGAACGTATTTCCAGTATTCAATCGGTGGAAGATATTAGAAATGTAAACCGCAAGATTGTAAAACTGGGAGAGAAGTTTCAAAAACCGGTTGCAGCAACATGCGATGTCCATTTTATGGATCCGGAAGATGAGGTATACCGGAGAATTATTATGGCAGGAAAAGGGTTCCAGGATGCAGATGAGCAGGCGCCACTTTATCTCCATACAACAGAAGAAATGTTGGAGGAATTTTCTTATCTCGGTTCTGAGAAGGCGTACGAGGTTGTCATTACAAATCCTAACAGGATTGCGGATCAGATTGAAAAAATATCTCCGGTGCGCCCGGATAAATGCCCTCCGGTCATTCCGGATTCGGATAAAACATTGCGGAAGATCTGTTATGATAAAGCACATTCTATGTACGGCGAAGAGCTGCCGGAGATCGTAACAGAGCGGCTGGAGCGTGAGCTGAATTCGATTATTTCCAATGGGTTTGCCGTAATGTATATCATTGCGCAGAAGTTAGTATGGAAATCGAATGATGACGGCTATCTTGTAGGTTCGCGAGGATCAGTTGGTTCTTCCTTTGTAGCTACGATGGCAGGAATTACGGAAGTAAATCCGCTTAGTCCTCATTACTATTGCAAAAACTGTCATTTCAGTGATTTTACATCAGAAGAAGTTCGTGCTTATGCAGGAGGCTGCGGATGGGATATGCCAGACCGTGCCTGCCCGGTTTGTGGGGAAATGCTTGTAAAAGACGGATTTGATATTCCATTTGAAACGTTCCTGGGATTTAAAGGAAATAAAGAGCCGGATATTGACTTAAATTTCTCCGGTGATTATCAGAGTAACGCGCACAAATATACAGAGGTTATTTTCGGAGACGGACAGACGTTCCGGGCGGGAACTATCGGAACACTGGCAGAAAAAACAGCGTATGGTTATGTCAAAAACTACTATGAGGAACGGGGAAACCGCAAACGACGCTGTGAGATTGAGCGGATTGTAGGGGGCTGTACCGGAATCCGCCGCAGTACCGGACAGCATCCGGGTGGAATCATTGTGCTTCCCTTTGGGGAAGATATTAATTCATTTACACCGGTGCAGCATCCGGCAAATGATATGACAACAGATATTATAACGACACATTTTGATTATCATTCCATTGACCACAACTTGTTGAAACTGGATATTCTCGGACATGATGATCCGACAATGATCAAAATGCTGGAAGAGTTAGTAGAACAGTTGACAGGGAAACCGTTTGATGCGCAGCAGATTAAACTGGATGATCCGGGGGTTATGTCGCTGTTTGCAGATACCAGTGCGCTTGGAATCAAACCGGAAGACATTGGAGGCTGTCCGGTTGGCTGTCTCGGAATTCCGGAGTTTGGGACGGATTTTGTTATTCAGATGGTAGTAGATACCAAACCAAAAACACTGTCTGATTTGATCCGTATTTCAGGTCTTTCGCATGGTACGGATGTTTGGCTTGGAAATGCCCAGACATTAATCGAAGAAGGCAAAGCTACAATTTCTACGGCAATCTGTACCAGGGATGATATTATGACTTATCTGATCGGAAAAGGGCTTGACAGTGAGGAGTCCTTCACGATTATGGAACGGGTGCGAAAAGGAGCTGTCGCAAAGGGAAAATGTAAAGAATGGCCGGAATTCAAAAAAGATATGCAAGATCACAATGTTCCGGACTGGTATATCTGGTCTTGTGAAAAGATTAAATATATGTTCCCGAAAGCCCATGCCGCAGCTTATGTCATGATGGCATATCGCATTGCTTATTGTAAAGTCAACTATCCGCTTGCTTATTATGCCGCATATTTTAGTATCCGTGCCTCTGCGTTCTCCTATGAATTAATGTGCCAGGGGAAAGACCGGCTTGAGTTTTATATAAAAGACTATAAGAAACGGTCAGATTCTTTGACACAAAAGGAACAGGCTACGTTAAAAGATATGAAAATTGTACAGGAAATGTATGCAAGAGGATTTGAATTCCTGCCGCTTGATCTGTATCGGGCGAAAGCAACAAAATTTCAGATCATAGACGGGAAACTGATGCCGCCGCTGTCTTCTATTGAAGGAATGGGAGATAAAGCTGCCGAAGCTGTGGAAGTAGCGTCTATGGATGGACCATATCTGTCTAAAGATGATTTCCGCCAAAGGACGAAAGTCAGCAAAACCGTCATAGATTTGATGGATGAATTTGGTGTATTTGGAGATTTGCCGGAAACGAATCAGCTTTCGATTTTTGATTTTTAGATATTGGATAAAAGTTTCTATGAGAATTTTGAGAGAACTTAAAAAGTGAAAGAAAACTTCCGGAATAAATTATAGAAAATGGTAAAGGGAACCGAAAACCGGTTCCCTTTTAATCTTCATTCAATTATTCCTTAATTCTTTTCGGTATATATAGTTAGCAATATAATTATAATACATCAGCACGAAAAAAGGCACATTAAATATTAGATTATAATTTTACTACGTTTGTAGCCTGTGGTCCTTTAGCACCTTCTGTGACTTCAAATTCAACTGCCTGACCTTCTTCTAAAGACTTGAATCCGTCAGAAGCGATTCCGCTGTAGTGAACAAATACGTCATTTCCAGCCTCGTCAGAGATGAATCCGTAGCCCTTCTGGTTGTTAAACCATTTTACTGTACCTGTGCTCATGAGGTTACCTCCATTAATAATAAAATAAGTTTATAAAAAACTGTAAATCAAGGCTATCACAATTTTATGAAAAAGTCAAATACATTTTTTCGACAGATATTTGTGAAAACTGCTGAGTAAAAATGTTAGGATTTCCTTAAGAAGAAATAAAATTTACAAAAAAATGAAATAGATTTTGTACAAATAGTTGTATCTCATTTTTAGATGTTTTATAATACAAAAATATTGAGAGGGGAAGTTTTTGCATGAAAGGGGAGATATTTATGCAAAAAATACCAAAACCATTGTTAAAAGCAATGTTAAAAGTTTCTGCATATAGAATGAAGCAGCAGGAGAAGAAGCGTTTTCAAGCTGCTGTTTTGGAGGATACTTGTTCGGTACAGCGGGATATTTGCTACGAGAAAGGGAAAAGCAAAGGACATTTGCTGGATATTTATGAGAATAGTTCGGGACAGAAGAGAACTCCGCTTATCATTTATATTCATGGCGGAGGATTGTTTTGCGGTGACAAGATCCGGGGAGAAATCTTTTGCCGTACATTGGCAGAGAAAGGAAATATTGTCGTGTCAATCAATTACCGCCTAATACCGGAAGTGACCTTTCCGGAACAGATCGGAGATATTCTATCTGCTTTTCGGTGGATCGATCAACATCAGGGAAGGCTTGGGTATGATCCGCAGGCAGTATTTGTAACAGGAGATTGGGCAGGAGCGCTTCTTGCCGTATATGCTGCAGCAGTAAACCAGAATCAAATGCTGGCTGACTTATTAAAACTGCGGGGAACCAGACTTAAGATACAGGCGCTGGGGCTGATTTCAGGAATGTTTTATTTCTATCAGCGCAACAGAATCGGAAGAATGTACTCGCTGCTTTTTGGAAATCATTATAAAGAAGTTCCTTATCTGTCATATATGAAACCGCACAATCTTTTGGAAAAATGTTCGATTCCGCCTTGCTATCTTGTGACAAGCGAGGAAGATATGCTGAAAGAATCTACGAAAGCATTTAGCGCGGAACTGGAGAAACGGGGGATTCCGCATCAAATGCACTGTTGGGACAGAGGAGAGAAAGGTACACTTGGAAAAACATTCTGCGTGCTGCATCCGGAATGGAAAGAGAGCGCACAGACAATCGAAGAAATGTTGGAATATTTTAAACTGTGTCAAAAGCGATCGGAACCGACGCAGATAGAATTGGAATACAGCAGAAGCGTCATTTAGGACGCCCCTGCTGTATTTTTCACATTTAATAAATATATTTTGAATTTTATTTTATTGCTTTTTTTGCAAATGTTGTTGTGACGAGATCTTCATAAGGGACACGTTTTTCTAATTCACCGGCATCCAAAAGAATATCCTGAAGTAGCTCAAAGCTTTCTTTTTCAAAAATCAGATCAGCTTTCCAGGTTCCTTGTTCGTAGTAGCGGGTTACGATTGTCTGGATTGTTTTTAAGTCGTTTTCAGGAAATTGGGGTTGAATAATTTCGGCAATTTCTTCCGGAGAATGGGTTTGGACATAATCCATGCCCTTTTGAAGCGCAGCAGTAAATCGCTGGATTAGATCAGTATTCTCTTTTAGATAACTTTTCTTTGCACAGAAAGCAGTATATGGAACATAGCCGCTGTCTTTGCCAAGTGAAGCTACAACATATCCTTTTTGCTCGGATTCAAGTGAAGTAGCACCAGGCTCAAACTCTACCGTAAAATCGCCATTTCCTCCGGCAAATGCAGCAGCAGTAGAGCCAAAATCAATGCTTTGGTCAATCGTCAGGTCATTTTGCGGATGAATTCCATTCTGTTTTAGAATATATTCAAAAACCATTTCCGGCATGCCACCTGTCGCCGGTATAATAATGTAAATAATTGTTCGATAATTGTTCAGAAGTCATTTGAGCAGATAAATCTGGCAAATATTGATGTATCAACTCCATAATCTCTTCTTTTGTTTTCACAATATTATAAGGTTTTAGCGGATTATCTGTATCTTCCAGAATCCCCAATTCTTTCATCAGATGGATATAAGGCAAGATACTTTGTTTCGTTTTCTTAAATCCCAATGCTGTCATATGTTCTGACAAGTATTTTGCAGATGTATATCCACGTTCATCTTCTATAATCAGCTTCATTACAAGAGCGATTACCATATTTTCCCGGCGATTCATTTCATCAGCAGGACTGTAATTGATTAAATCAGACAAACCATATTTTAAAGTGATTTCCGGCATGCCCTCTTTATCTACGTCAATTCTTTCAATCAACAATTCAATATCTCTTCGGTCAAGAGTTCCACCTGCAATGATTTTATCAACTACATCCAACGCATTTCTCAATTTGTCTTTTACATTCGGTGTTTCTATGGCAGTTTCGTTCAGTTCTTTTTCCTGCATCTCCAAACCATGAATCTGAGCCAATAAATCTTTTTGTAAAGAGTCATAAGTTTCATGGATCAAATCCTTATTTTCAGATGCTATGGATAAATCTTTTATTTTTTGTGTTAGAAGTACCTTCAGTTGATTTTTTCGGTTTTGAATTTCTTCCTGAATGTCCTGTCGTTTTTCTGCCAGCGTTTTCTTTTCTGCCTCAAAGTCCCTCATATCATACGTGAAAATCACTTCACAAAGCGCTTCTCTACATAGTTTAATATAATTCAGCACATCCTCCATCAAATCATTTTCCTCAATTAGATGCGCTTTCTCGCAATACCGCCTGCCTTTCGTATTATAGGTAGTACAAATATAATATTTTCTTTCTCTGCT
>JAGZJD010000078.1 GCA_018365895.1 Lachnospiraceae bacterium
AACTGTTGCAGCGCCAGTTACAGCATCTCCGCCGGCATATACGCCTTCTTTGGAGGTCTGTCCATTTTCTTCCTCTGCAACGATACATTTTCTGCGATTGATCTCCAGACCTTTTGTCGTAGAAGAAATCAATGGGTTTGGAGAAGTTCCCAGAGACATGATCACAGTATCTACATCGATATCATACTCTGATCCAGGTATCTCTACCGGACGTCTTCTTCCGGATGCATCTGGTTCACCAAGTTCCATTTTAATCACTGTCATGCTCTTGACATTTCCATTTTCATCTACATTAATCTGCTTTGGATTTGTCAGAAGGTCAAAAATAACTCCTTCCTCTTTCGCATGATGTACTTCCTCTACTCGTGCAGGAAGCTCTGCTTCACTTCTTCTGTATACAACATGTACCTCTGCTCCCAGTCGAAGTGCAGTTCTTGCTGCATCCATTGCAACGTTTCCACCACCAACAACAGCAACCTTCTTGCCGGCAGCAATCGGTGTATCATAAGAAGCATCAAATGCTTTCATCAGGTTGCTTCTTGTCAGGTATTCATTCGCAGAAAATACTTCATTTGCATTTTCTCCAGGAATTCCCATAAACATCGGAAGTCCTGCACCAGAACCGATGAATACAGCTTCAAATCCTTCTTCTTCGATCAGCTGATCAATGGTTGTTGATTTTCCGATTACAACATTGGTTTCGAATTTAACACCTAATTCTTTTACTTTTTCAATCTCTTTTGCAACAACCTTCTGTTTTGGAAGACGGAACTCAGGAATTCCATAAACAAGAACTCCTCCCAGCTCATGAAGTGCTTCAAATACTGTCACATCATAGCCCAACTTTGCAAGATCTCCTGCGCATGTAAGTCCGGATGGACCAGAACCGATTACAGCGACCTTATGCCCGTTCTGCTCTTTTGCTCCTTCCGGTTTAATATCATGCTCCAATGCATAATCTGCAACAAAACGCTCCAGCTTTCCGATAGATACCGGATCTCCCTTGATTCCACGGATACACTTTCCTTCACACTGCGATTCCTGTGGGCAGACACGTCCACAAATTGCCGGAAGTGCGGAAGACTGACCGATGATCTTATAAGCCTCTTCGATATTTCCTTCCTTTACTTCCTGAATAAATGCCGGAATATTAATCGATACCGGACATCCTTCGATACATTTCGCATTTTTACAATTGAGACATCTGGTTGCCTCTTCCATTGCCTCTTCCTGATTATATCCAAGGCAAACTTCTTCAAAATTCGTTGCACGCACTTTTGGATCCTGTTCTCTGACAGGTACTCTCTCCATTCCCTTTGCCATTAGTCGTCACCTCCACAATGTCCGCATCCGCCGTGATGGGTATCACCTTCCTGTAATTTCAGCATTGCTCTTCCTTCTGCTGTTTTATAAATCTGCTGTCTCTTCATAGCTTCGTCAAAGTTTACAAGATGTCCGTCGAACTCCGGTCCGTCTACACATGCAAATTTAATTTCTCCGCCAACAGAAAGACGACATGCACCACACATACCTGTTCCGTCTACCATAATCGGGTTCATACTTACAATCGTCGGAATCTCAAGTTTCTTTGTAAGCAGGCATACGAATTTCATCATGATCATCGGTCCGATTGCAACACATACATCATACTTGTTGCCTTCTTCAACTAATTTTTCGATCATGCTTGTTACCATACCATGATGTCCATATGTTCCATCATCTGTACAAATATAAAGGTTACCTGCAACCTCTTTCATCATATCTTCAAGGATTAACATATCCTTTGTCTTAGATCCAACAATAACATCTACTGCGATGCCATGCTCTTTCATCCATTTTACCTGTGGATAAACCGGAGCGGCACCAACACCACCTGCAACAAACAGGATTTTTTTCTGTCTTAAGGATTCCATATCTTCATGCACAAACTCAGATGCACATCCTAAAGGACCAGTGAAGTCTCTGAATGAGTCTCCTGCCTGTAATTTTGCCATTTTTTCAGTAGAAGCTCCAACAATCTGGAACACAATTGTAACAGTTCCTGCTTCTCTGTCATAATCACAAATTGTAAGTGGGATTCTTTCTCCCTTTTCGTCCATCTTTACGATAACGAACTGGCCAGGCTCGCAATGTTTTGCAACTCTTGGCGCTTCTACATCCATAAGAAAAATCTTATCTGCCAATGTTTCGGCTTTCAGTATTTTATACATCATAGTCCTCCTCTATTCTTAACTCTACATATTATAATAAAACATAATTAAAAAAATATCAATCTAATTTTGTCATGTTTTCTGTTTTTCGCTTTTTTCAATAATTTTACTGCAAAATAAGCTCATAATTCATCTTTTTTATCTCACTGAGACGTCCTTTACCGTCCACCAGCACTGCACAAAAGATATGATTTCCTTCCGGCATATCAATCGGTCCGGTGTATTTTGTTGATGCTGCTGTTGGAGTTTCAATTTCTCCATCCGCACTGCTGATCGTATAGTAAGCTGTATAACCGCTTGGCACCTGAATCGTTATCTGCATCTGGCGTTCATAATATCCTGTTGATGGCGAAACTGCCGGCGCATCTGCAACCGGATATTCTACTACATATGTTTTCGACACTACAACACTTGGAACACCTTCATCATTCACAGAAATAGCGCTGATTGTTGTAGTTCCTTCACCAATCTGTATAGGTGCTTCATATAATGTACTTTCAGCAGTCGGTTCTGTCCCATCCGTTGTATAATAAATCTTTTGTCCTTTAGACGTCAGAGAAAGTTCCTGCACTTCGTCATAGGTTTTTTCCTCTAAACTGAATTTTGGTTCATTAGAGACATACATATTCAGATCATCTAAAACCCCATCATCTTCACACTCATCTAAAAGTACCGGAATTTTACTGAGCTGATCCGTCTGCTGATAAAACTCAATACATCCTCTGTACAATTCTACGTTTCCAGGATACTTGCTGATAGCTTTCAGATAATACTCTTCTGCTGCATCCGGCTCATTCTGTGCGATATAAACTGCTGCCAAACCATTATAAGCATCCGCTTTTGCATCATCCTGTTTCATTGCCTGATGAAACTTTTCTTCTGCCTGACGATAATTTTTCTGATTAAGATAACGATTTCCACCTTTGACAAGACCATAGTATGTATTTAAATAAATAAAATATCCAAGTGCGCTGAGAATTACGACAACTCCAATGCCGATCAAAATCCGCATACGTTTTTTTGCTTTTTGCCGTTTGCGTTTTAATTCATTCTCTCTCCTGCGCCTTGCACGTTCTTCCTGATGCTTCCTCTCTCTTAACTCAGATTGTCTTATATTGTTAGTGCTCTCTTTTCTCTGCTCATCCAGAAGATGCCGTTCTTTTTCTTCTCTGCGTTTCTGTGCCAGATGAGACTCTGGCTGATCTTCTGTATTTGGTAGAGGAATATTCATCGTATATGAAATCATCCCATTCGAATTTTTCAGATTCTCAATCGGTATTTTATTTCTCGTACGATTCGATGGTTCTTCCTCAAGCGCCCCTTTCACTTGAGCTGTTAATACATCATCCAAAGGATTGTAGTCCGGAACAATCTGTACCTCTTGACCACACTTTTCGCAATAGAGATAACCTTCCGGGATTGTGGCACCACAATTCTTACATTTCATTTATACCATCCCCCAAATTAATTTTCTTTTGTCAATTTATATTTCTGCTGTTGAAAGACAATTCTGTAAAAGCATTGTAATTGTCATTGGTCCGACGCCGCCAGGTACCGGCGTGATAGCTTCCACTTTTGAAAAAACATCTTCATAGTCTACATCACCACAAAGTTTTCCATTTTCATCCCGATCCATCCCGACATCAATCACTACGGCGCCTTCTTTTACATATTCTTTCGTAATCATCTTAGTCTGTCCGACTGCTATGATCAAAATATCAGCCCTTTTTGTCACTTGCGCCAGATTCTCCGTCTTAGAATGTGCGATTGTTACGGTGGCATTTTCCTGTAACATCAAAAGCGCCATTGGTTTACCGACAATATTGCTTCTTCCAACAATAACACATTCTTTTCCTGCAATAGAAATGCCGGAGCGCTTTAACATTTCTACAATTCCTGCCGGTGTGCATGGTTTTGGTCCCGCCGCTCCGATGCAAAGATTACCGACATTATATGGATGAAAACAGTCTACATCTTTTTTCGGAGCAATGCATTCCAACACATGTTTTTCACAAATATGTTTCGGGAGCGGAAGCTGAACAAGAATTCCGCTAACCTTCGGATCCTGATTTAATTGTTTAATCAATTCAAGCAGTTCCTCTTCTGTCGTTGTTGCCGGCAAATGGCGAATATCCGAGGTAATCCCTACAAACTCACATGCTTTTGCCTTATTTCTAACATAAACTGATGAGGCAGGATCATCTCCAACCTGTACAACTGTTAGTCCAATTGCCACTCCTTTTTCTAAAAGCACATCCATTTTCTTTTTCATTTCTACTTTCATGTCTGCTGAAATTTCTTTTCCACTAATGATCTTTGCCATATCGACTCCTCCTGTTCAACAGCTATGTGTTCGCAGTTACAGATACTCTTCCGCATATTGCTCAAATTGTTCCATTGACATAAGCACTTTGCGGGGTTTCGTACCCTCTTCCTCACCAACCACACCGGCTTCAGCTAACTGATCCATAATTCTGGCCGCCCGATTAAAGCCAATTTTAAATACACGTTGCAGCATGCCAATAGAGGCTTTCTCTTTCTCAATAATAAATTTAGCCGCATCCACAAAATAGACATCTCTGTCATCTCCGGAACTTCCGGCGGCAGCTGCATTGCTTGTATTTACATGGTTAGTAATTTCTTCATTATATATTGGATTGCCATTCTCGTTCACGAGATAATCTACAACAGCCTGTACTTCCTGATCTGATACAAATGATCCCTGAACACGCACAGGCTTCTGATAACCTGATGGATAAAAAAGCATATCACCTTTTCCAAGCAATTTTTCTGCTCCATTCATATCAATAATTGTTCTCGAATCCACGCCGGACGATACCGAAAATGCAATTCTGGATGGCATATTTGCCTTAATTAATCCAGTAATAACATTTACAGACGGTCGTTGCGTTGCCAGCACCAGATGGATCCCGGCAGCTCTTGCAAGCTGTGCCAGACGGCAAATTGCCTCTTCTACTTCTCCCGGTGCAACCATCATTAAATCAGCCAACTCATCTACAATAATTACAATTTGAGGCATTTTCTTTGGTTTTGCCGGATCATCAATCTCTTTAATTGATTCTACTTTCGTATTATAACCGTTCAGATCACGTACATTATACTGTGCAAAAAGCTGATAACGTTTCTCCATCTCTATAACTGCCCAGTTCAAAGCTCCCGCAGCTTTCTTAGGATCTGTTACAACAGGAATCATCAAATGCGGAATCCCGTTGTAGACGCTTAACTCAACCACTTTTGGATCAATCATGATCAGTTTCACATCTGCCGGATCCGCTTTGTATAAAATACTCATAATCAAGGTATTAATGCAGACAGATTTTCCCGAGCCGGTAGCTCCTGCAATAAGTAAATGAGGCATTTTCTTAATATCTGCTACGACAACTTTACCTGCAATATCTCTACCAACAGCAAATGCGATTTTTGAAGAATGCTTTTTAAACTCTTCTGATTCCAAGAGATCCCGCAGAAGAACTGCCACGTTTTCCTTATTGGGAACTTCAATTCCGACAGCTGCCTTACCCGGGATTGGCGCCTCAATACGAATATCCGCTGCCGCAAGGTTTAACTTAATATCATCCGCCAGGCCAACGATCTTACTGACCTTTACTCCTTGCTCCGGCTGAAGTTCATACCTCGTTACAGACGGCCCACAGCTCACATTTGTTACATGAACATTCACTCCGAAATTCTGAAGTGTCTGCTGCAGTTTCATCGCAGTCTCCCGAAGATGCGCATCTGAATCTCCGCCTCCGCTTCTGCCTTTCTTTAACAGCTTATATGGCGGATATACATAAACCTTTTTCGGTTCTTGTTCTTCTTTACGAATCTTTTCGTCCAGAGCTTTTGTCTCCTCAGCCACTTCACTTCTACTTTCTTTTGTAGATCGTTTTCGATGCTCCGGTACTTCTTTTTGCTGTACCTCTGTCTGTGGCATCTCCATTTTCGGTATCGTCGTTTGTGGCATCTCAGCTATCTCGGTATTCGGAAGTTCTTCATTTAATATTTCATTCGTTTCCGGAATATTAACTTCCGTCGGCATTGCCCGGTTAATTACAAAGTCCGGAACTTCTGATTCCGGAGAAGGTGTAATTTCTTTCATCTCCGGCGTCTTTTTTACAAAATCTTCTTCATTCAATGTTGTAGCAAAAGAGACGCCTGACACAACTTTTCGATTCTTTCCTCCTTCATGTAATTCCTGACTTTTCTTTATTTCTTCCTGACGGGCACGCTCTTGCCGTCTAGCTTCCTTCGCTTCCAGATTTTTTCTCCGCTGTTCCAGTTTTTCCTCCTGTTGAATCGCACGCTCTTCTCTTCGGATTACCGCTGTTTCCCGACGGCGTTTTGCATCAGCCTTAGCATTCGAATAAGCTCTGCGTCCTCCTTCTTTTACACCCTTTAAAAAAGATCTTTCTGTAATGATGACAATACAGATAATAGAAAGAATGATTACGAATACAAAGGTCCCTGCTACTCCGATCGCCGGACAAAACAATTTTGCAAAAATACCGCCAAGTAACCCGCCATCTGTCTTATATCGGCTTGCAATTGTATAGTACTCCGTATATCCAACTGTTTTATCAAATCCGGACATCATCAACTGTATAAACGTGCAGACAAGACATGTCAAAACGATTCCCGCTGCAATTTTCACATAGGCCTTTCCATTACCTTTGTTTGAAACGGCAAATGCAACTCCAATAAAAAAAGCAACAGGAACAATATAGGCAGTAACACCAAAAAAGCCAAATAAAACGCCCGATACCATATCTCCTATAAATCCACCAATACCAAAATTGCTCAGCATCATTAAAATACTGATGGCGATTGCTATTAAAATCACAATCTCATCCCGTAAAAATCCCTGCTGTGGCATTTTCTTCTTCGACTGTGTTGCTTTCTTTGTATTAGAAACCGGTTTCTTTTTTGTTCCTCCCCTGGAAGAAGCCGTCTTTTTTGATTTTGTTGTATTTGAAGCCATAAGTTTACCCCCTTATGTTGTATAAATATACATATTAAATTATAGCATCAATACAAATCTCTGTCATTAGTTATTTTTGAGGTTTCCTTTTTTCGTCAATCAGCTCATAAAGCTTTTGCATTGCCTCACAAATTCCGCCAACTTGATTGATAATTCTTTCACGAACCGCTTCCTCCCCATTCAGCATTGTTCCTACATCTTTCACAAGCTGAGTGGAATCCAACATTAACTCCTCTAGACGTTCTACTGAAATACCAGAATGTTCCGAAATAAAACGCGTGATCCGGTCCTGAGTTTTTTCCATATTCCGGTAACTCTGGATCACACCAATCGTCATTCCATTGGAACGCACCGGATGGATGATCATTGTGCCGCTTGGTACAATAAAAGAGTAATTTGCCGCCACTGCCAGCGGGCCTCCGATGGAATGACACCCTCCAAGAACAAGAGACACTGTTGGCTTACTCAAAGATGCAATCATCTCTGCAATGGCAAGCCCCGCTTCCACATCCCCTCCCATTGTATTAAGTAAAATCAACACTCCATCAATCCGTGTGTCATTTTCAATTTCAGCTAATTTGGGTAACAGATGTTCGTATTTTGTAGCCTTCGTGCTTCCCGATACCGCTTCATGCCCTTCGATTTCTCCAATAATTGTAAGAAGCTGGATATTAGGCTTCCCACTGTCATTCTCTAAAGGAATGCTTCCTACTTCTTTAATCTGCTCATCCTGATCTTTCTGTTGCTCCAACATATCTTTTGACTGTTCTGCTTTATATTCAGACATAACAAAACCTCCACATCTCTTTTTCTTAGTATGTGGAGGTTTCCCTGCGTTATACGCTTATACTTTATTCATATTTTAAATTGTACGATCAAATCCATGCATCCAGTCTACTTTCAAGAAATAAATCAGGAAAATGATCGAACTCAAAATCCAGGTAATCGGATATGCCCAGAATATAACTGCAATATTCGGAATTAATTTTGTAAAAATCGTAATATATGCCACACGAATGATACACCAACACAGCATCATAACAAACATTGGCACTGTAGCTCGTCCCGCTCCTCGCATGATTCCGCCTACGCAATGAGAAAATGCCAACAGACAGTAAAAAAGTGATACAACTCTTGCCTGCTGTACTCCAAACGCAACTACAGCCGGATCACTATTAAATGCTGCAATAAAATATGGCGATGCTACATATACGATAATTCCAATCACCTCTGCAAGTGATATTGAACAAAGAATTCCGAAGCGCGCTCCCTTTTTCACACGCTCATACTCTCTCGCACCAAGATTCTGACTTACAAATGTTGACATCGACATAGCAAAACATGTTACCGGAAGGAATCCAAACCCTTCCACCTTCATATAAGCTCCGCATCCTGCCATTGCAAGTTTTCCAAAAGAATTAATATTTGCCTGTACAATCACATTTGCAAATGAGATAATGGAATTTTGTATTCCGGATGGAATCCCGTTTGAAACAATCAATCGCAGACATTCTTTATCAAACCGAATCTTAGACAGCACAATACAATAAGATTCCTTTACTCTGCAAAGCCGGATCAGACAAAGCACTGCACTGACAAACTGGGAAATGATTGTTGCAAGTGCAGCTGCACCGACGCCATATCCCAACACTCCAACAAACAGTAAGTCAAGCACAATATTGACTACCGATGAAATAATCAGATACATCAACGGATGCTTGCTGTCTCCAATGGACTGCATGATACCGACAAATGTATTATAAAGAACAAATGCCAGTGAACCACAGAAATATATCCTGAAATAGACGACAGAATTCACAAGCACATCTTCCGGTGTTCCCATCAAAACAAGAATCTGCGGCGCCAATATTGTTCCAATTACCGTCAGAAGTATTCCTGCAACAATTCCAAATGCCACCGCTGTATGTACTGCTTTTTCTACTTTTTCATTATTTCTGGCACCAAAAAATCTGGCAATGACAACTCCGGCGCCCAATGAAATTCCATTAAAAAAACCTACCAGCAGGAAAATCAGACTTCCTGATGAACTAACTGCCGCTAACGCTTCACTCCCAAGAAAATTCCCAACAATCAGTGAATCTGCCGTATTATATAATTGCTGAAACAAATTCCCCAAAAACAGCGGGATTGCAAAATGAATGATTTTTCTGGAAATCGATCCCTCTGTCATTAATGTTGACTGCGAATCACTCATACTCTAATTACCATCTCCATCCCTTTCAGTAAATAAATCCCTACTTATTCATCCCAGTTATGAAACACTTCCTGAACATCGTCATCTTCTTCCAAAAGGTCTAATGTCTTCTGAATGTTCTTCAAATCTGTCTCATCTGTTAATTCTACATAAGTCTGTGGAATCATTGTCACTTCCGCTACTGCCATTGGAATACCGGCTTCCTCTAATTTGAGACGCACATCACTGAATGCTTCCGGATCTGTAAGAATTTCAAAGCTATCTTCTTCCTCAGCAAAATCATCCGCTCCAGCATCCAATGCCAACATCATCAATTCGTCAGCATCCATCTCAAAATCTTCTTTTGCAACAACAATCTGTCCCTTTTTGTCAAACATGAAGGATACACATCCCGGTGTTCCGACATTTCCACTTCCCTTTGTAAAAGCATTTCTTACATTAGAAGCTGTACGATTCTTATTATCCGTCAACGCTTCTACGATGATTGCAGTACCACTTGGTCCATATCCTTCATAGGTTACACGTTCATAATTGGCTGCGTTAGCATCTCCTGCCGCCTTCTTGATACTTCTCTCGATATTATCATTCGGCATATTATTCGCTTTTGCTTTTGCAATCACATCACGCAGACGACTATTATTATTCGGATCTGCTCCGCCACCTTCTTTTACTGCAACAGCGATCTCACGTCCGATC
>JAGZJD010000079.1 GCA_018365895.1 Lachnospiraceae bacterium
ATTACTAAAAATCGAGAAGCCGGCCCGGTATATCGGGAACGAAGTGAACTCGGTGATGAAAAACAAAAATGAGGTGGATATCCGTTTCGCCATGTGCTTCCCGGACGTGTATGAAATTGGCATGTCTCACTTAGGAATCCAGATTCTCTATGATATGTTAAATCGTCGGGATGATATCTGGTGCGAACGTGTCTACTCCCCATGGATTGACCTTGACAAAGTAATGCGTGAGGAACAGATTCCGCTTTTTGCACTGGAATCCCAAGATCCGATCAAAGACTTTGATTTTCTTGGCATCACAATTCAGTATGAAATGTGTTATACCAACATTTTGCAGGTACTTGATTTAAGTCAGATTCCGCTTTTTGCAAAAGACAGAACAGAAGCGCATCCAATTGTAATTGGCGGCGGGCCGTGTGTCTCCAACCCAGAGCCAATTGCGGACTTTTTTGATCTTTTCTATATTGGAGAAGGTGAAACTGTTTATTTTGAATTGATTGATCTTTATAAAGAATACAAAAAGGCAGGACGCTCCAGAAAAGAGTTTTTAGAGGCTGCGGCTACCGTGGAAGGAATCTATGTTCCTTCTCTTTATAATGTTGTCTATAAAGAAGATGGTACGATTGAATCTTTTGTTCCAAATCATCCAAATGCACATTCAGTTATCAAAAAGCAAATGGTACTGGATGTAACAAATACATATTATCCGGAAAAACCAGTTGTACCTTTTATTAAGGTAACGCAGGACCGTGTCGTATTGGAAATCCAGCGTGGATGTATCCGTGGCTGCCGTTTCTGTCAGGCAGGTATGCTCTATCGTCCAACGCGCGAACGTGATCTTGAAATGTTAAAAGAATATGCAGTAAAAATGCTGGAAAATACAGGTCATGAAGAAATTTCTTTGAGCTCTCTTAGCTCCAGTGATTATTCAAAACTTCCGGAACTTGTAAATTTCCTGATTGATGTATGTGAGAAAAAGAAAATTAACATTTCACTTCCGTCTCTTCGCATTGATGCGTTCTCACTTGATGTTATGAAAAAAGTTCAGGACGTGAAGAAAAGCAGTCTGACATTTGCTCCGGAAGCAGGTTCCCAGCGTATGCGCGATGTTATTAACAAGGGTTTAACTGAAGAAGTCATTTTAGATGGTGCCGGACAAGCCTTCGAAGCCGGATGGTCAAAAGTCAAACTCTATTTTATGCTTGGCCTTCCGACAGAGACAGAAGAAGATATGAAAGATATTGCCCGTCTGGCAGATAAAGTAGCAAGACGCTATTATGAAATTCCAAAAGATCAGAGAAATGGAAAGTGTCAGATTACAGCAAGTACTTCATTCTTTATTCCCAAACCGTTTACTCCATTTCAGTGGGCAACGATGTGCCGTAAGGAAGACTATCTTCACAAAGCACATGTCGTAAATCATGAAATGAAAGAACAGTTAAATCACAAGAGCTTAAAATACAACTGGCATGAAGCTGATGTCACTGTACTGGAAGGGGTATTTGCAAGAGGCGACCGACGTGTTGGAAAAGCTCTTTTAGAAGCTTATCGTCTCGGATGCATTTATGATTCCTGGAGTGAAACATTCCGCAATGATCTTTGGCTTCAGGCATTTGAGAATACCGGGATTGATATGGAATTTTACACAATGCGGGAACGTGATTTGGATGAAATTCTTCCATGGGATTTTATCGATGCCGGCGTTACAAAAGCATTTTTAAAACGTGAATGGAACCGTGCCATGAATGGAGAAGTGACTCCAAACTGTCGTGAGCAATGTCAGGGCTGCGGTGCATTAAAATATCAGGGAGGTGTCTGCATTGAAAGTAAGAATTAAATTTCGGAAAAACGGAGTGATGAAATTTATCGGACATTTGGATGTGATGCGTTATTTTCAGAAAGTAATGCGCCGTGCAGATATTCCGATTGCATTTACAGGTGGATTTAGCCCACATATGATTATGTCATTTGCTAATCCGCTTGGCGTTGGTTTAACCAGCGATGGTGAGTATTTTGATATAGAGCTGACAGAACCTATTTCTTCTGCAGAAGCGATACGACGCATGAATGCGACAATGGTAGAAGGAATGGAAGTAGTTAGTTTTGTTGAAATCCCTGATGAAAAAAAGAGTACGGGAATGGCAATTGTAGAAGCAGCAGATTATTTATCCAAACCAATCAAAGGAGTTCTTCCAGATAACTGGGAAGAAATGTTGGCTAACTTTTTTGCAGAATCTGAAATTATTGTTCGAAAAAAAACAAAGAAAAGTGAGCAAGAAGTAAATATACGCCCAATGATTTATCAATTAGAAGTACGCAACAACGAAATTTTTATGCAGGTTGCTACAGGAAGTCGTGAAAATCTAAAGCCATCTACTGTTTTAGAGGCATTTTTGCACTATCTTGGACTTGATGAAGATAGCGTAAATTTTGCACATCATCGCCTGGAAGTTTATGCCGCGCTGGAAGAAAATGAGCGACGCAGATTTGTACCGCTTGATGCGCTCGGCCATGATATTGAATAGAAAGTAGAGAAAAAACATGGAACGAAAACTTATTTTGTGCCGGATCAATCATAATATTGTTTCATCTGTTTTAGAAAATGGAAAGATTGTTGAACTCCATATAGAAAAACCGGACAGCAGACAGTTTCATGTCGGTGATATTTACATAGGTAGAGTAAAAAATATTGTAAAGAATATTCAAGCTGCATTTGTAGAAATACAACCAGGCGTGGAATGCTATTATCAAATGACTGATAACCATTTCCCTATTTTCACGAAGAAAATTGGGAAAAAACCGCTTTGTATCGGAGACGAACTGCTTGTACAGATTGAGCGCGAAGCAGTAAAAACAAAAGTTCCAACGGTAACATCAAATTTAAGCCTGGCAGGAAAATATAGTGTGCTAACACATGGAAATACTCAAATCGGTGTTTCTTCAAAGTTCCCAAAAGAACAGCGAACGTTATGGAAGGAGGCGCTGGCTGATTATGCCAATTCCTCTTACGGCTTTATTGTCAGAACCAATGCTGCCTCGTTATCACTAGCCGAATTGCGATCTGAACTCGATAAACAGATTGGGGCGTATGAACAGCTGAAAGTTCTGGCGCAATCCCGCACATGTTTTTCATGTATGAAGCAAGCGCCAAGAGAATATCTGGCTGCTTTGAAAAATATTTATCAAGATGGTCTACAGGAAATTCTCGTAGAAGATGCACAATTATTTGATGAGGTTTTTCAATTTCTGGAAGAGGAACAACCGGAAGATACGAGTAAACTTATTCGTTATGAAGATTCTTTGCTTCCACTCCACAAGTTATATTCCGTTGAGCATGTACTTAAAGAGGCGTTGGCAGAACGAGTTTGGATGAAATCAGGCGCTTATCTCGTCATTCAGCCGACAGAAGCCTTGACTGTAATTGATGTTAATTCAGGGAAATGCGTCTTAAAGAAGAATGATCCTGATGCCTTCTACAAAATAAATCGGGAAGCTGCCGCAGAAGCTGCACGGCAGATCCGACTCCGAAATTTGTCCGGCATTATTTTGATTGATTTCATTAATATGAAAGTTTTAAAAGAACAACAGGAGCTCTTATCATTTTTAAAGGATCAACTTCAGAAAGATCCAATACGGACAGATGTTATTGATATAACAAAGCTGCAGCTTGTAGAAGTGACGAGACGTAAGGTACGAAAGCCACTTCATGAAGTATGTCAAAAACAAAGGAGCTAATACATGAGTAAAAAAGAATTAAAGACAAATGCAATGCGAATTTTGGAAAAACTGAAAATCCCTTTTACTTATGAGACTTATGAATGTGATGAATTTACAGATGGAATTCAGACAGCAGACAAATTAGGACTTCCGCATGAACAGGTTTTCAAAACTCTTGTCACAGTTGGTAAAAGCAAAGGTTATTATGTATTTGTAATTCCAATTGAAAAAGAATTGGATATGAAAAAGGCAGCGGCTTCTGTAAAAGAAAAATCTATTGAATTGCTGCATTTGAGCGAGCTGACCAAAGTAACCGGATATGTGCGAGGAGGCTGTACTTCCATCGGGATGAAAAAGAAATTTCCGACAGTAATCCAGATAGATGCAAAAGAGCAGGAGCATATTTTTGTAAGCGGCGGAAAGATTGGTATGCAAATTTGTCTTTCCCCAGAGGATCTCCGACGGGCAGCAGATGCGATTTTTGCTGACGTGATAAGGGAGGAGTGTATTGATGAACACGGTTATTTTTGATCTCGGAAAAGTACTTTTGGAATATGACTGGAAGCATTTGATGAATCGTTTTAAATTTGATGAAAAAACTTATCAGAAGGTAGCCGAGGCAGTTTTTTTGAGCGATACCTGGCAGCAGGGAGATGCTGGTGTTTATGATGAAACAACATGGCTTGAAGCATTTATTGAAAATGCGCCTGACTGTGAAGCAGAAATCCGTCAAGTATATAGACAGCTGTCCGGTTGTGTCTGGAAATATCCGTATACGGATGAACTGATCACCTATTACCGCTCAAAGGGCTTTCGCATTTACTATCTATCAAATTATTCAGAATATCTGCGAAATACATCAAAGGATGTTCTTTCCTTTTTAGAACAATTTGACGGTGGAGTATTTTCTTATAAAGAAAAATGTATAAAGCCGGAAGAAAAGATTTACAAAATCCTGTTAGAGCGTTATGATATAAAACCAGAGGATGCTCTATTTTATGATGACCGGGACGAAAACACATCAAAGGCCCGGGAACTTGGTATTTGTGGTATTACATGGGTGCCTGGAATGGAGAAGACTATTTTAAAAGAAACGACATAGGAAAAAGAAAGATACACGAGGAGGAATTCTTTTAGATGCAAAAAGTAGTAAAATTCGGTGGAAGCTCTCTCGCAAGTGCAAAGCAATTCAAAAAAGTTAAAAAAATTATTTCGGAAGATCCCGCGCGTAAATATGTAGTGCCATCAGCTCCAGGCAAACGCCATAATCGCGATATAAAAGTAACCGATATGCTGTATAGCTGCTATAAAAAAGCAGAAGATGGAGAATATTTTCTTGATACATTGGAAGCAATTCAAGAACGTTATGAAAAAATCATTGAAGGACTTGAGCTTTCTTTATCTTTGGAAGAAGAATTTAAAGAAATTCAAAAACAATTTGAAGCAAAGTCCGGAAGTGCCTATGCTGCATCCAGAGGTGAATATTTAAACGGTATTATTATGTCTGCTTATTTAGAAATGCCGTTTATTGATGCGGCTGAAGTCATCTTTTTTGACGAAAATGGAAATTTTGATGATGCGCGTACAGATATGCAGCTTAAAAAACGCCTTTCACAGGAATCTACTGCTGTAATTCCTGGATTTTACGGTGCAAAACCAGATGGAACTATCCAAACATTTTCCAGAGGAGGTTCTGACATTACCGGATCGCTTGTGGCAAAGGCGATCGATGCAGATTTGTATGAAAACTGGACAGATGTATCTGGATTTATGGTAACTGATCCAAGAATTATTAAAAACCCGGAAATGATTGAGACAATCACTTACCGCGAACTTCGGGAGTTGTCTTATATGGGAGCAACTGTGCTTCATGAGGAAGCAATCTTTCCGGTCAGAAAAGTTGGAATTCCGATTAATATCCGTAATACAAACAATCCGGAAGAACCGGGAACTTATATTGTAGAAAGCACATGTAAAAAACCCAAATATACAATTACCGGCATTGCAGGAAAAGAAGGCTTTGTTTCTGTTCATATAGAAAAAGCTATGATGAATGCTGAAATTGGTTATGGAAGAAAGGTTCTTCAAGTATTTGAAGATCACGGAATTGCTTTTGAACATATGCCTTCCGGCATTGATACTATGACTGTCTATGTACGCCAGGAAGACTTTGAACCATATGAACAACAAGTCGTTGCGGGAATCCAGAGGGCTGTTGCTCCTGATCTAATTGAATTGGAATCTGATCTGGCGTTGATTGCAGTAGTAGGAAGAGGGATGCGATCTTCAAGAGGAACTGCCGGAAGAATCTTCTCAGCTCTTGCACATGCAAATGTCGAAGTGAAGATGATTGATCAGGGCTCCAGTGGATTAAATGTGATTATAGGTGTAAAATCGTGTGATTTTGCCCCAGCGATCAAAGCAATTTATGATATTTTCGTGACAACACAGTTGTAATTGACAATCAGGAAGGAAATTATTATGAATATTTTATTTTTTCTGAAACCAAAAGCAGAAGTAGCAGTGATTTATTCCGACTACACATTGCGTCAGGTTTTGGAAACAATGGAGTATCATCGGTACAGTTCGATTCCGATGATTAGCAGAGCAGGAAAATATGTAGGAAGTATTACCGAAGGAGATCTGCTTTGGTATATTAAAGAACTATCAAATCTAAATCTGAAAGAAGCAGAACGTATTCCTGTATCAGAGATCCGCAGAAAGAGGGATTATGAATGCGTCAGCATCCTTGCTGACGTAGAAGATCTGTTTGGCAAAGCAATGTCTCAGAACTTCGTTCCTGTCGTAGACGATCAGGAAAACTTTATCGGAATTGTGACAAGAAGTGATATTATGAGTTACTGTTTCGAAAAATTAAAAAAATGTATTGACGAATAAATGAGTCAATGCTATAATACAGAGGTATGCCGCACAGTGGGGTTTCAAAGTGCTGCATTGCAGCCGCCGAAACTGGCGAGTAATGATAATAGGAGGTGCCATATGTACGCAATTATAGCAACAGGTGGTAAACAGTACAAAGTAGCTGAAGGCGATATCATTAGAGTAGAGAAACTTGGTGTAGAAGCTGGTACAGCTTACACATTTGACCAGGTTCTTGCAGTAAGTGACAACGAATTAAAAGTTGGAACTCCAACAGTTGCAGGAGCAACAGTTGAAGCATCTGTAATCGGTGACGGAAAAGCTAAAAAAGTTATCGTTTACAAATATAAGAGAAAAACTGGCTACCATAAGAAAAATGGTCATAGACAGCAGTACACAGAAGTTAAGATCGAAAAAATCAATGCTTAATAACTGACTATGATTCAGGTAACAATTTATAAGAATGAATTTAATGAGTTTGTAGGATTTCAGACATTGGGACATGCCGGATATGCAGATTCCGGCGAGGATATTGTCTGTGCTGCAGCGTCCATCTTAGTGATTAATACGATGAATGCAATTGAAGCATTTGCTTCTGATGATTTCATTTGTGAATCAGAAGAAGAAAGCGGAATGATTCACTATAAGTTGTCAGCACGGCCTACAAAAGAAGCTGACTTATTATTGAGAACCATGATTCTTGGTTTACAGGACATGGAAGATGATGAGCATTATGGACGATATATTGATATAATTTACAAGGAGGTGTAACGACCATGATGAAATTGAACCTTCAATTTTTCGCTCACAAAAAAGGAGTTGGTTCTACAAAGAACGGTAGAGACTCTGAATCAAAAAGATTAGGTGCTAAAAGAGCTGACGGACAGTTTGTTAAAGCTGGTAACATCCTTTACAGACAGCGTGGAACAAAAATCCATCCAGGACTGAACGTAGGACGCGGTGGAGATGATACATTATTCGCTCTTGTAGACGGTGTTGTTAGATTTGAGAGAAAAGGTAGAGACAAAAAACAGGTTTCTATCTACCCAGTAACAGCTGAATAAAATGCATAATCACAGGCTTCAAATCTTTTGGTTTGAGGCCTTGTTTTTTAAGGAGAGAACTATGTTTGCAGACAGAGCTAAAATCTATATCCGCTCAGGAAAAGGCGGCGACGGACATGTCAGCTTTCGAAGAGAACTGTATGTTCCGAATGGCGGACCGGACGGCGGCGATGGCGGAAGAGGCGGCGATATCATTTTTGAAGTAGACGAAGGTCTAAATACACTATATGATTTCCGCCATAAAACAAAATTCACAGCAAAGAATGGAGAAGAAGGCGGAAAAAGACGCTGTCATGGAAAAAATGCTCAGGATTTGATCCTGAAAGTACCGGAAGGAACAATTATTAAAGAAGCAGAATCTGGAAAAGTGATTGCAGATATGTCAGGTGAGAACAGACGTCAGGTAATCTTAAAGGGCGGCAAAGGCGGACTTGGAAACATGCATTTTGCAACTTCAACAATGCAGGTACCAAAGTATGCACAGCCAGGCCAGCCAGCTCAGGAACTTTGGGTGCTGTTGGAACTAAAAGTTATCGCAGATGTAGGACTTGTCGGATTTCCAAATGTCGGGAAATCCACATTACTTTCTAGAGTTACAAATGCGAACCCAAAGATTGCCAACTATCATTTTACTACAATCAATCCAAATCTTGGCGTCGTAGACCTGCCAAATGGTGACGGTTTTGTTATGGCAGATATTCCTGGATTGATTGAAGGTGCTTCTGAAGGACTTGGACTTGGACATGAGTTTCTGCGTCATATCGAACGTACAAAAATGATGATTCATGTAGTAGATGCAGCTGGTACAGAAGGTCGTGATCCAGTAGAAGATATTTATAAGATTAATGCAGAATTAAAATCTTATAATCCTGATATTGCATCCCGTCCACAGGTAATTGCTGCTAATAAATCTGATTTAATCTATGCAGAAGATGAAGATCCGGTAGAACGTATCCGAAAAGAATTCGAACCTCAGGGAATAAAAGCGTTTAAGATTTCAGGGGTATCCGGGGAAGGAATTAATGAACTTCTCTATTATGTTGCAGAACAATTAAAAACAATGGATCAGAAACCAATCACTTTTGAACAGGAATTCTTCCCAGGAGATGAACTGATCCATGAAAATCTTCCATATACCGTAGAAGTTGTAGATGGTATATATGTTGTTGAAGGACCAAAAATTGAAAAAATGCTAGGTTATACAAACCTGGATTCCGAAAAAGGCTTCCTGTTCTTCCAAAAATTCCTAAAAAATACAGGAATTCTTGCTGATCTTGAAAAAGCCGGAATTCAGGAAGGTGACACTGTAAAAATGTATGGACTTCAGTTTGATTATTATAAAGAATAACAGAAGGAGAAACGATTATGACAACAAAGCAGAGAGCTTATTTAAAAAGCCTTGCAATGACAATGGACCCAATTCTGCAGATTGGTAAATCGAGCATTACACCTGAGCTTACTACAGCAATTGCAGAAGCTTTGGAAGCACGTGAACTGATTAAGATCAACGTGCTTCAGAATTGTGCTGATGATCCAAAAGAGTTAGCACAGATTCTTGGAGAACGCACACGTTCGCAAGTTGTGCAGGTAATTGGCAAGAAGATTGTCCTGTACAAAGAAGGAAAAGATGACAAAAAGAAAATCGTATTACCATAAAAGAAAGGAATCCTGCGCAGACATTTTGTTTTGCGCAGGATTTTGGAATCATTATGAAAATCGGTATTATGGGAGGCACGTTTGATCCTATTCACAATGGGCATCTCGCATTAGCACGATGTGCACTAACACAATTTCATCTTGATAAGATATGGTTTCTTCCTAATGGAAAACCGCCTCATAAACTCGGGCAGGATGCGGATATACGTCTGACACATCGACTTAAAATGATAGAACTTGCAATTTCCGGAGAACCGGATTTTGAACTGTGTACTTACGAGGCAAAGAGAAAAGATGTTTCTTATTCTTATGATACCATGGAAACATTTCAAAAATATTGGCCGGAACATACTTTTTATTTTATTGTCGGTGCAGATTCCGTACTCACTTTGGAACAATGGAAGCATCCAGAACGTCTTGCAAAAACATGCACCTTTCTTGCTGCCTGCAGAGATGATGTTAATAGTGAAAAAATGAATATAGAGATCAAACGATTGGAAAAACTTTATCAGACAAAAATTTTAATGCTAAGAATGCCTGTATTTCCAGTTTCCTCAAGTGAAATACGTCAGGAACTTGCAGCCGGAAATTTGGAGCATGGCCTCCTTCCGGAATGCGTTTGGAATTATATTAAAAAAGAACATTTATATGAAGGTGATAAGAAATGGATCAGATAGTTCTTACAAAACTGCGTAAAAAAGTAAAAGAACATTTGGATAAAGAACGCTATCAGCATACGCTCGG